>JALYPE010000865.1 GCA_030856525.1 Pseudomonadota bacterium
GCATCCAGCTGTTGGACGCGAGAATCCAGAAGGTCGAAATCAGCGTGCCGACGGCGACCATCACGGTGGAGAAGAAGTGCAGGTTGCGCCCCACCTTGTTCCAGCCGAACAGCATGACACCGAGGAAACCAGCCTCGAGGAAGAAAGCGGTCAGCACTTCGTACGTCAACAATGGCCCGGTCACGGCACCGGCGAAGTCCGAGAAGCGGCTCCAGTTGGTGCCGAACTGATACGCCATCACCAATCCGGAAACCACACCCATGCCGAAGTTGACGGCAAAGATCTTCGACCAGAAGTGATACAGATCGCGATAGGTGTTGTTGTTGGTTTTCAGCCACAGCCCCTCGAGCACCGCCAGGTAACTCGCCAGACCAATGGTGATGGCCGGGAACAGGATGTGAAACGAAATGGTGAATGCGAACTGGATTCGGGCGAGATCGAGCGCCTCCAAACCGAACATAAGATTTCCTCTGTCAGGTAATACCGGCTGAAGGCTTGTGGCCTGCACCCACTGCCCCCACGGATATGGAGTGTGGCGAATTCGAATTCGTTCTTTTTTTACCCACATCACAACGTAGGGAGTCTGGCCATCTGGCCACCGGATCAATTCCTGTTGGGTTTTGATCTGGATCAAGCAACGATGAAAGAGTAGTCCCAATTTCGGTGATGGACGGTGTGGTCGATTGCCGCGTGACAGGTTGCCTCAGCGAGGCGCTCACCCATGTAGCAGCTGCCGAAGGCTGCGTCTGGCGTAGCAGCTGCGTGAACGTTCAGGGGATCAAATGTGTTGCGGCTGCAACTTCTGGTTACAGGTTGGTGATAATGTCGCCTTTCCCTTCACTCAGATCTGCCGTCGATGCCCAGCCAACCTCCTTTGCTGTTACGTCATCACCGCCCGTTTATTGCGTTCTGGCTGGCCAGGGTATTCACCGCCAGCGGCTTTCAGATGCTCACGGTCGCCATCGGCTGGAACCTGTATCAACTGACCGGCAACGTATTGGACCTCGGCCTGGTCGGCCTGGTCGAGTTCGCCCCGCGCGTGCTGTTCATGCTGCACACGGGGCATGTCGCCGACCGTTACGATCGGCGCAAGGTCGCGGCCATCTGCCAATCGCTGCAAGCCTTGATTGCCCTGTCGCTGGCCATCGGCAGCGCGACCGATAACGTCACGCGTGAAATGATCTTCATCCTCGCCTTCCTGCTGGGTGCCGCGCGATCGTTCGAGATGCCGACTACGCAGGCTCTGTTACCGAGCATCGTGCCCAAAGCGCTGTTTCCTCGCGCGGTGGCCGCCGCCCAGTCGGCGCAGCAATCGGCAACCATCGTCGCCCCGGCACTCGGTGGCTTGCTCTATGCCTTTGGCAGCGTCTGGGTTTATGGCCCGACGGTGATCCTCTACGTGATTGCCTGCCTGCTGATGCTCAACCTGCCCGCACGGCAGACGCCGTTGAACAAAGGCAAAGCGACGCTGGATTCGCTGCTCGCAGGTATCCGTTTCATCCGCAGCCGCCCGGACATTCTCGGGGCGATTTCCCTTGACCTGTTCGCCGTGTTGCTCGGCGGCGCGACCGCTTTGCTGCCGGTGTTCGCCAAGGACATCTTGCTGACCGGGCCGTGGGGCTTGGGCCTTTTGCGTTCGGCGCCGGCTGTCGGCGCGCTGCTGATGTCGCTGTGGCTCGCGCGTTTCGCGGTTGATCGTCAGGTCGGACGCGTGATGTTCACCGCCGTCGGCGTGTTCGGCGTCGCCACGATCGCCTTCGGCCTGTCGACGTCGTTCTGGTTTTCCCTGGCGGTGCTGGTGGTGTTGGGTGCGGCAGACATGATCAGCATGGTGATCCGCGCCTCGTTTGTGCAACTGGAAACCCCGGACGAAATGCGTGGCCGGGTCAGCGCGGTGAACGGGCTGTTCATCGGCGCTTCCAATCAGTTGGGCGAATTTGAGTCCGGCGTGACCGCGCACTGGTTCGGCACGGTACCGGCGGTGGTGATGGGCGGCATCGGCACGCTGGTGGTCACCGGGGTCTGGATCAAACTGTTCCCGACCCTGGCTAACCGCGACCGCATGCACGAGCCGCTCGAAGAAGCGAAAGCCTAGAGCAACTTGTCCAGGGTGATCGGGAAGTCCCGCACCCGTTTGCCAGTGGCGTGATAAATCGCATTGGCCACCGCGGCCGCCACCCCGACGATGCCGATTTCGCCAACGCCTTTGGAACCCAGGGCATTGACGATTTCGTCGTGTTCTTCGACGAACAGCACATCGATGTCGCCGATGTCCGCGTTCACCGGGATGTGATACTCGGCCAGGCTGTGGTTCATGTGACGCCCCAGCGCGTGGTCGGTCTGCGTCTCTTCGTGCAGCGCCATGCCAATGCCCCAGACCACGCCACCGAGAATCTGGCTGCGCGCCATCTTCGGATTGACCACACGCCCCGCCGCGATTGCGCTGACCACCCGGTTGACCTTCACCGTGCCCAAGTGCTCATCCACCAGCACTTCGACGAACACCGCCGAATGGGTGGCCGTGGCATAGCCTTCGCGCTTTTTGTCCGGTTCGGCATCGACCTGCGCCTCCAGCGTTTCCTCCCCGCTGTTGCGGGCAAGCTCGGCCAGGGCGATGCGCTCATCCCCAAAGGTCAGCATGCCATCCTCGAACACCGCCTGTTCCGCGGTCACTGCGCTGAAAGCCGGCGAGGTTTGCCGCGCCACTGCCAGCAACTTTTCCTGCAACGCTTCGCAAGCCTGCTGCACGGCCGTACCGACCGAGGACACGGTGAACGAGCCACCCTGCAATGGCGCCGTCGGCAACGAAGAATCGCCGAGGACAAACGTGACGTTCTCCACGGCAACACCTGACGCTTGCGCGGCGATTTGCGTCATCACCGTGTAAGTGCCGGTGCCGATGTCAGTGGTCGCGCTGCTGACGGTCAGTTTGCCATTCTGATCAAGACTGGCCTTGGCACTGGCCTTTTGTTGCATGGCCTCCCAAACACCGCCGGCCATGCCCCAGCCAACCAGTTGATGGCCCTGACGCATGCTGCGCGGTTCAGGGTCGCGCTGATCCCAGCCGAAACGCTTGGCACCTTGCGCATAGCACTCGCGCAGCTCCTTGCTGGAATAGGGTTTGTCTTCGTTCTGATTGCGCTCGGCATAGTTGACCAACCTCAACTGCACCGGATCGATAGCCAAGGCACAGGCCAGTTCGTCCATGGCGCATTCCAGACCAATCAAGCCCAACGCTGCGCCTGGGGCACGCATGTCCAACGGCGTGAACACGTCCAGCGGCACCAGTTTGTAAGTCAATTGCACGTTGTCGCAGTGATAGAGCATGCCGCTCCACTCCACGACGTGCTCGGTAAAATCTTCAAAACGCGACGTCTGGCCGATAGCCGTGTGGCCGACCGCGAGCAAGCGGCCATTGGCGGCTGCACCCAATTGCAGACGCTGTAGCGTGCGAGGGCGATAGCCGAACGTAAACATCTGCTGGCGCGTCAGCGTCACCCGCACCGAACGCTTCAGGTGCAACGCCGCCATCACCGCCAGCGGCAGTTGATACTGCGGACGCAATCCTGAGCCAAACGCGCCGCCGACATAGGCGGCGAAAATCCTGACCTGCGCTTTCTCCAGACCGAAGACTTTCTGCACGTAGGACTGACAGTTCTGCGGGCCTTGGGTCTTGTCGTGAATATGCAAACTGCCGTCCGCTTGAAACAACACCGTGCTGGCATGCGGTTCCATCGGGTTGTGGTGCTCGATCGGCGTGCTGTAATTGAGGTCGAGACTCAACGCCGCGCCAGCAAACTCGGCCTGAAAATCCCCACGAGGCTCGGGCAGTTCCGCCGGGGCCGGATGGGCTTCGTCCTGCCGCGCCAACAGATCCGTCTGATGGGATTGGCTGTCGTACTCGATCTGCACCAACGAGCCGGCGTAGCGCGCCAGTTCGAGATTGTCAGCCACCACCAGCGCCAGCGGTTGACCGTTGTAGAGCACACGGTCGTTGTACAGCGGCCGGAAAGGCGAACCTTCGGCCGAATCGGCATCGTCGTAGCTTTCATCGTAACTGGCGATTGTCGGCCGGTTGGTATGATCAATCACGGCGGTCACGCCGGGCAGTGCCAGGGCCCGCGATGCATCGATGCTCACCACGCGCCCACTGGCGATGGAGCTGGAGACAACGCTGCCGTGAAGCAGGCCTTCTTCGGGATACTCACCGGCGTAGCGAGCCTGACCGGTGACTTTCAGGTGGCCGTCAACCCTGTCCAGCGGTTGGCCCATTGGTTTTGTGAAGGTATTCATCAGGCGTGCCCTCCCAGCGCGGCTTCGCTCAGGGCGCGGACGATGGCCCGGCGCGCCAGTTTCACTTTGAATGCGTTGTGCTCAAGCGGTTCGGCGTTTTGCAGCAACGCGTCAGCTGCGGCGGCGAAGGTTTCTTCACTGACCGGTTTGCCGATCAGCCACTTCTCCACGTCCATGTCGCGCCATGGCTTGTGCGCCACACCGCCCAGCGCCAGCCGCGCCTCACTGATGACCGATCCGCTGATATCCAGCGCGGCGGCCACCGAGACCAGCGCGAACGCGTAGGACGCCCGGTCACGGATCTTCAGGTAATGACAGTTTTGAGCGAAGCCAGCAGCGGGCAGTTCGACAGCGGTGATCAGCTCATCATCGGCCAACTGGTTATCGCGCTCGGGCGAATCACCGGGCAAGCGATGGAAGTCGGCGAACTCGATGGTCCGCGCGCCGCCCGGTCCCTGAACATGAACCACTGCTGCCAGCGCGGCCAGCGCCACACACATGTCGGACGGGTGAGTGGCAACGCACTGCGCACTCGCACCGAGGATGGCGTGAATCCGGTTCAGCCCGTCCCGCGCCGGACAACCGCTGCCCGGTTCACGCTTGTTGCAGGGCACGTTGGCGTCATAGAAGTAATAGCAGCGCGTGCGTTGCAGCAAATTGCCGCCGGTGCTGGCCATGTTGCGCAGTTGCGGCGAGGCACCGGCCAGGATCGCTTGCGACAGCAACGGGTAACGCTGTTCGATCAACGGGTGCCAGGCGAGATCGGCATTGCTCACCAGGGCGCCGATCATCACACCACCGCTGTCCGTCTCCATCACGTCCCGCAGCGGCAGCCCGGTGATGTCGATCAGGTGTTCCGGGCGAGCGATGTTTTCTTTCATGAGATCCAGCAGGTTGGTTCCGCCGGCAATGAATCGCGACGCGGGCCCGGCGAGATCGACGGCGTTCTGTACCGAGTCCGGTTTGCTGTATTGAAAGGGATTCATCGCTCACCTCCGTGCCCGGCGCGCTGACGGCAGTCCGGAAGCGCCTCTTCGATGGCGTCGCGAATATTGCTGTAGGCACCACAGCGGCACAGGTTGCCGCTCATCAGTTCCTTGATCTGCTCGGTGGTTTGCGCTCGCCCCTCATTGGCCAGGCCGACCGCCGAACAGATTTGCCCCGGGGTGCAGTAACCGCACTGGAAGGCGTCGTGCTTGATGAAGGCCTGTTGCATTGGATGAAGTTGATCACCGTCCGCCAGCCCCTCAACCGTGGTCAATTCAGCACCGTCACACATCACCGCCAGCGTCAGGCAGGCGTTTACCCGTTTGCCGTTGAGCAACACCGTGCAGGCGCCGCACTGGCCGTGATCGCAGCCTTTTTTGGTGCCGATCAGATCCAGTTGCTCACGCAGCAAGTCGAGTAATGTGGTCCAGGGCAGGACATCAAGCTGACGTTCCTGACCGTTGAGGGTCAGTTTCAGCGGGTGGCGGACGAACGCCGGTTGTGCCACGTCGGGAGTGGTCACGCTCATAAACACCTCACGGTTGGTCGTATGTTCGCGGCGTTTTGGCAAACCGCCGTCATAAGGGGTACGACTTCGGGGTGTTGTGAGCGTTCAAGGGGATTGATGGGCGATATAAAACCTTAATAAAGCGTCAAACGCGTCGTTCGCGCCCATGTCGTTAAACCAGCAACTGCGCCGCCACCGTCATCCGCGAAGCCTTGCCACACAGTTGCTCAACCAGTGTCAGGGCGAATTCCAGTGCTGCACCGGAGCCTTGCGCGGTGATGCAATTGCCATCGATCACCACCGGTTGGTCCACGAAACTGCAGCCTGAGAGTTGATGACTGGTGCCCGGCAGACAGGTCATGCGGCGCTGACGCAACACGCCAGCGGCTTGGAGCGCCAGCGCGGGAGCTTCGGCAATGGCGGCGAACAGGCGTCCGGCCGCCGCTTGATCCTTGATCAGTTGCTGCAAAGGTTGATGGGCCGCCAGATGCTGCGCGCCAACGGCACCGCCGGGCAGGACAATCAGGTCGAACGGTTGCGCGAGCAGATCCACCAGCAT
>JALYPE010000907.1 GCA_030856525.1 Pseudomonadota bacterium
AGCCTGCTCCCACATTGGATCTGCGGCGAACCAGGATTGAGTGATCGACACAAAGCAAGTGTGGGAGCGGGCTTGCTCGCGAAGCTTTTAGCCGCGGCGCGCGTGATACAGGCTCACATGCCGAAACTCCTCAGGCTCGGCCAGATCCGGCAACGTCATCGCTTCCAGCCTTTCAATGCGCCGATACAGCGGATGACGAAAATCCCTGACCCGCGAATCCGCCACCAGCGCCTCGCGACCCCGGCTCAGAAAATCGTCGAGCAACGGCAGGTTCGCCCGGTCGTACAGCACGTCTGCCACGAGAATCAGATCAAAGCGATCCGCCTCGGCGAAAAAATCAGGCGAGTAACTGAGTTCCACACCATTTAGCTCGGCGTTAGCCCGGCATGAAGCAATCGCCAGCGGGTCCAGGTCACAGCACACCACTTCCAGCGCGCCGGCCTTCACGGCGGCAATCCCCGCGACCCCGGAGCCTGCGCCAAAATCCAGCACGCGTTTGTCTTTGACCCACTGCGGAAACTCGGCGAGATACCGTGCGACCGCCAGGCCGCTGGCCCAGCAAAAACTCCAGTAAGGTGGCTCATGCAAAATGCGCCGGGTCTCTTCCGGGCTGAAGGCGCGGTCCATGTTGTCGCCGTCGATCAGCCAGAGTTTCAGCTCGGTACCCGGCAATTCGCAGGGCACCAGCTGAGCGTCACCCAGCAATTCACTCAACGCCTGTTGCAGGTCAGGCGGTGCAATCATGGCGCTTTGACGAATTGCAGTTGCCCTACCGCCTGAGTTGTCGGTTGCGTGATGACTTGCGACGGCAGATGCAGGATCAACTGCCCGGACTGGCTGGCGCGGCCACGCAGTTCAACGCGGGCACCGACCGGGAACGATTGCGGATTGAAGCGCAGGCGAAACGGCAAAATCTGATTGGTGCCGATCAGGCTGGAACTGGCGAGCAATTGTTGCGGGCGGTCCTGGTTATCGATCACCAGCAGCGCCAGCTCGACCTCGGCGCCGGTCGGCACGCCTTGCAAGGTGCCGCTCAATTCACGCTGGTGCGCGGGCAGCGGACCGAGATCGGCGGCCTCCTTGGCTTTTTTCTGCGCCTGCTGCGGCGCGGGGCCGGGCTTGGGCGGTTGCGGTTGGGTCTTGGGAGCATCACTGCTACAAGCCACCAGCAGGCTGAAAAGACTGAGCAAAACAAGCGGGCGTAACGACATGGGCGGCTCCAGCAGCGTAAATCCATCTATAGGCCGTCTGTATACCGCAAACCCTATGGCTTGTCTTGCCACCGGGATGCGCTACCATGGCCCTCCCTTTTTTTGTTGCCTGCCACCATGCACTGTCCCTTCTGCGGTGCCAACGACACCAAGGTCATCGACTCGCGTCTGGTCGCCGAGGGCGAACAGGTGCGCCGCCGGCGCGAATGCCTGGCCTGCGGCGAACGTTTCACGACGTTCGAGACTGCCGAACTGGTGTTGCCGCGCCTGATCAAAACCGACGGCAGTCGCCAGCCGTTCGACGAAGAAAAACTCCGTGCCGGCATGCAGCGTGCGCTGGAAAAGCGCCCGGTGAGTGTCGAACGCCTCGAATCGTCGCTGGTGCACATCAAACACAAACTGCGCGCCACCGGCGAACGCGAGGTCAAATCCCTCGTGGTCGGTGAACTGGTGATGGCCGAGCTGCAAAAGCTCGACGAGGTCGCCTACATTCGTTTCGCCTCCGTGTATCGACGCTTCCAGGACCTCAACGAGTTCCGCGAAGAGATCGATCGCCTGGCCCGTGAGCCGGTGAAAGAATGACCAACCCCGCCCAACAAGCCATCCTCGACGCCCATTACATGGCCCGCGCCCTTGAACTGGCGCGCAAGGGGCATTACACGACGCACCCCAACCCGCGCGTCGGTTGCGTGATCGTGCGCGATGGACAGATTGTCGGTGAAGGCTGGCACGAGCGCGCCGGCGAACCCCACGCTGAAGTCCACGCGTTGCGTGCTGCGGGCGACGAGGCGCGAGGCGCCACGGCCTACGTGACGCTCGAACCGTGCAGCCATCACGGGCGTACGCCGCCCTGCGCCGATGCGCTGGTGAATGCCGGTGTGGCCCGGGTGGTCGCCGCCATGCAGGACCCTAATCCTGAAGTCGCCGGGCGGGGCCTGCAGCGCTTGTCCCAGGCCGGCATTGCCACCGATAGCGGCGTACTGGAAGGCGAGGCGCGCAAGCTCAACG
>JALYPE010000003.1 GCA_030856525.1 Pseudomonadota bacterium
GTCCCTGGGTGAGTACTCCGACGTGGGTAGCATCATCGAAGCTTTCGCTTCCGAGCACGCGATGGTCAAGGTCGGTACCGTTATCGATCCGGACATGCGCGACGAACTGCACGTCACTGTCGTTGCCACCGGTCTGGGCGCGAAAATCGAGAAACCTGTGAAGGTCATCGACAATACCGTTCACACGTCCATGGCATCGCAACCGCAACAGCAGGCGCCTGCCCGTCAAGAGCAATCGCCAGTGAATTACCGTGATCTGGACCGTCCGACCGTCATGCGCAACCAGGCTCAAGCCGGTGCTGCAACTGCCGCGAAGATGAATCCGCAAGATGACCTGGACTATCTGGACATCCCGGCATTCCTGCGTCGTCAGGCTGATTGATGGAATGTATCAGGGCTATGAAGGTGATTGGTGTTCAGCAAAGGCGTGGTCTGCTATCATCGCCAGCCTTTGTTGATACCAGTTCGCAATTTGCGCTGAAGCGGCCCAAGCCATGATTAAACAACGCACACTGAAAAATATTATCCGTGCCACAGGTGTAGGCCTGCACTCCGGGGAGAAGGTCTACCTGACCCTCAAGCCAGCGCCTGTCGACACCGGCATTGTGTTTTGTCGTGCCGACCTCGACCCTGTGGTGCAGATCCCTGCCCGCGCGGAAAACGTTGGTGAAACCACGATGTCGACCACATTGGTCAGTGGTGACACCAAAGTGGATACGGTGGAGCACTTGCTCTCGGCCATGGCTGGCCTGGGCATCGATAACGCCTACGTCGAGCTCTCCGCGTCCGAAGTCCCGATCATGGATGGTAGCGCTGGACCCTTCGTATTCCTGATTCAGTCGGCCGGCCTGGAAGAACAGGACGCACCGAAGAAATTCATCCGGATCCTGCGGGAAGTGACAGTGGAAGACGGCGACAAGCGCGCCACTTTCGTCCCTTTCGAAGGCTTCAAGGTGAGTTTCGAGATCGATTTCGATCACCCGGTTTTCCGTAACCGCACACAAAGTGCAAGCGTGGATTTTTCCAGCACTTCGTTCGTAAAAGAAGTCAGCCGCGCCCGTACCTTTGGTTTCATGAGTGACATCGAGTACCTGCGCAAGCACAACCTCGCACTCGGCGGCAGCGTTGAAAACGCTATTGTGGTCGACGCGGATGGCGTACTGAACGAAGACGGTCTTCGCTATGAAGACGAATTCGTGAAGCACAAAATCCTCGATGCAATTGGTGACCTCTACCTGCTGGGCAATAGCCTGATTGGTGAGTTCAAGGGCTTCAAGTCCGGACATGCATTGAACAACCAGCTGCTGCGCAAGTTGATTGAGCAGACAGATGCTTGGGAAGTCGTGACTTTCGAAGACGCCAGCACTGCACCGATCTCTTACATGCGTCCAGTTGCGGCCGTGTAAGTAAAAACCTCTCTAGTTTTTAAAGGCTGCCTTCGGGTGGCCTTTTTTATGTCTGCCGGAAAGTTGTGCGGTGCCTGTTCGGATGCCATCGCCAGTAGGCTCGCTCCCACATTTTGCCCGCGATCCCCTGTGGGAGCGAGCCTGCTCGCGATGGGGCCAATCGATTCGCTGAAGAGCTTACGGCGCAGTCACCACCCGGTTCCGCCCGCGCTCCTTGGCTTGATACAACGCCCTGTCCGCCGCGAACAGCAGCTGCTCCAGACTCACATCGTTGGCAGTCGTCCACGTGCTCAGCCCGATACTGACCGTCACTGGCGACGCCACACCCGCTGCAAACGGTAGCTGCTCCACCGCCCCTCGAATATGTTCGGCAATCTGTTGCGCCCCAGCGCTGTCGGTTTCGGCCAATACCACCGAAAACTCTTCACCGCCGTAACGGGCGACCATGTCGGCGGGTCTGCGCACATTATCGGAAATCACATTGGCCACCGCGCGCAAGGCATCGTCCCCGGCCTGATGGCCGTGCTGATCGTTGAAGGCCTTGAAGTGGTCAGCGTCAATCATCAGCAATGACAACGGTTGGCCGGAGCGTTGCGCCCGAAACCACTCATGACGCAGCGTCAGGTCGAGGGTTCGCCGATTTGCCACACCGGTCAGAGCATCGGTGGCCGCCAGTTGCGCCAGTTCCTTCTCGGCATGGCGGCGCAGGCGTAGTTCCCGGCACAGCAAGGCGCTCAGCCACAGCAGACCGATACAGAGCACGCCCGTGGCGCCGCTGATGACGATCGCAGTGCGCTTCCAGGTGCCAAACACTTCGTTGCCGGACAGGGCGACGATCACGGTCAGCGGCAGATTGCCAACTCTGGCAAAGGTGTACAGACGGCGCTGGGCGTCGATGCTTGAGACGCTGTCGAAACTGCCACTGCGGTCGCGCAGAATACGCTCGACGTTCGGCCGCTTGGCGAAGCTCTTGCCGATGGCG
The DNA here is from genome assembly GCA_030856525.1 of Pseudomonadota bacterium. Lineage (GTDB taxonomy): Bacteria > Pseudomonadota > Gammaproteobacteria > Pseudomonadales > Pseudomonadaceae > Aquipseudomonas. Next base: position 2,389 of record JALYPE010000003.1, read on the forward strand.
TCGTTCTCCAGGTAAGGCTTTTGCGCGAGCAGAATACCGTCGGCATTGATGATGTTCAGGGTGCTGCCAGTGCCGATGTCGAGGCTGTTGAAGAGCTGATCGAAGTAGGTCAATCGCATCGAGGCCACCGCTACACCGAGAAATCCTCCCGTGGATGTGGAGATACGGCGGCTGAAAGTGATCCGCCATTCGCCGTTGAGCTCACACTCGCACTGCAGTCTGAAGGGCGGGCTGATGAGCATGCTGGTGTCTGGCCTGGCGGCATGCTCAAGGAAAAAATCCCGCTCGGCGTAGTTGCCCATTCCGGGCTCGATGGCCGACGAGTCCGCGAGTACCTGACCGTTCGGGTCGAGCAGCAGAACGTCGCCCTTGAAACGGGCTGTCGTCGAGCGGTCGAACAACGCCATATGGCGGATCTGTGGGGATACCTGTTTGAGGTCATCGCGCCGGGCAGCAGCGATCAGACCCTGCAGCGTCAGGTCATAAAGCTCGACCGTGCGCAGGACATCGGCGTTGATCAGTTGGACAATCGTGGTAGCGCTGCGGGTAGCCGCCTGCTGGGCGTTGGCATGTTCACGGATCAACAGGAAAGTGACGATGCACAGAATCGAAATCACGGTCAGCGTGCTACCGAGCATCACCATCAACTCAGGTAGCCGGGTCTTGCCTGAAACGTAGGTGGGGTGATGTGCGGTCATGGGCACACTGTCTGCATGAACGTTCAACGCAAAAAAAAGCCAGCAAACGCGCTGGCCTTTCACTGATTGAAGCTTAGAAGACATTCAGCGGGTAGTCGACGATCACCGTGTTCAGGTTGTTTGAACAAAAAAAAGCCGCTGACAGCAGCGGCTTGAAGACAACTTCCTGATGCCTGCGGGGATTTCTGTGGCGAGGCGACTTGTCCCCGTTGGGCAGCGAAGCGGCCCCAAAAATCCATAGTGTTACCCACATTCTGCCAGTGCTGCGCGCTGGAACGGGGACAGGTCCCCTCGCCACACGAGATCTTTCATCACAGGAAACCTTCCAACACAGAGGCCGGCGCACCAAGGAGCCTCTCACCCCGACCGCTTTTCCCACAGCGAATCGGAGCACTCAAACGGGGAGGTGAATCCCAAAGGTATTCATCCCCCGATCACTACGCACAAACACATCGCCGCCATGCATCAACGCGATCGCCTTCACAATCGCCAACCCGAGACCGTGGTTGTTACCGCTGTTGCTGCGCGAAGCATCGACCCGGTAAAACCGTTCGAACAGGCGTGGCAAATGCTCGTTGGCAATCGGCGAGCCGGGGTTGGCAACGCCAATGCTCACCTGGTACTCGTCCACCTCGATCCGCACCTCGATGACCTGGCCGGGTTCGGTGTGCTGGACCGCGTTGTTCAGCAGATTGATCAATGCCCGGCGCAGATGCGCGATCTCGATGTGCACCTGCGCATCACCGCTGACCTGCACTTGAACGCGCGCGTCTTCAAGAATGAAATCCAGATACTCCAGGGTCGTCGCCACTTCATCGGCGAGGGACGCAGAGGTCAGTGTGGTGGCCTTGCTGCCTTGGTCGGCGCTGGCGAGGAACAGCATGTCGTTGATGATCGAGCGCAGCCGCTCCAACTCTTCGAGGTTGGATTGCAGCACCTCGAAGTAATGCTCGGCCGAGCGGCCCCGCGTCAGCGCCACTTGGGTCTGACCAATCAGGTTGGTCAGCGGCGAGCGCAGTTCGTGGGCGACATCGGCATTGAAGGATTCGAGCCGCGAGTAAGCCTGCTCGACCCGCTCCAACGTTGAATTGAACGAGTGGACGAACTGATTGAGTTCCGGCGGCAGCGAGGCCAGGCGCAAACGCCCGGAGCGTAGCGGCGGCGCCAAGCGCTGGGCTTCCTGAGACAGCTTGATCAGCGGCTTGAGGCCGATCCGCGCCACCCAATAACCCAGCGCCGAGGCCAGCAGCACGCCAACAATCGCCAGGCTGATCAAGGCAATCAGCAAATGGTGCTGAGTCTGGTAGAACGTCTCGGTGTCGATGCCGATCATGAAGCGCAACGGCGGGCGCTGATCCTTGGCCGGGAACTGGCTGACCAGCACTTTCAGCGGGTAGGGCTGGCCGGGCAGGTTGAGGTCGCGCATGCCCAGCGGCCCTTCGGCGAACGCGCGAATCGGCGCGGTGGCGTTGCCGTATTCGTATTGCGGATTGCCGCTGATGACCCAGAACCGGATGCGTTTGTCTTCCTCGCTCAGCAGCTTGAGCTTGTTGTTGATCTTCACCCAATGCTCGGGCGTGCCAAAACGGCCGACAGTGGATTCGAGCACGCTGTAGCGCGCGTCCAGTTCCGCTTCCGGCAGCAGGCCAAGGCCTTTATCGACTTGTTGATACAACGCGCCGCCGATCAGCACAAACACCACCAGCGCCACCAGCGTGAACATACCGCTGAGGCGCAGTGCAATGGAATTGCTAAACACTGCGGCTCTCCAGCACGTAACCCATGCCGCGGATCGTGTGCAGCAATTTCTCTTCGAAAGGCCCGTCGAGCTTGGCGCGCAGGCGTTTGATCGCAACTTCGACCACATTGGCGTCACTGTCGAAATTGATGTCCCAGACCATTTCCGCAATCGATGTTTTCGAAAGGATTTCTCCTTGTCGACGCGCCAGCACGCTGAGCAATGAGAACTCCTTGGCGGTCAGGTCCAGGCGGGTGCCGGCGCGGGTGGCCTTGCGGCTGATCAAGTCGATCCACAGGTCCGCAACGCTGACTTGCACCGGTTCATGGCCGCCGCTGCGCCGGGTCAGCGCCTGCAGGCGTGCGACCAGTTCAAGGAAGGAAAACGGTTTGCCGAGGTAATCGTCGGCGCCGTCGCGCAAGCCCTTGATACGGTCTTCAACGCGCTCGCGGGCGGTCAGCATGATCACCGGAGTTTGTTTGCGCGCACGCAGTGCACGCAGCACGCCAAAGCCGTCGAGGCCTGGCAGCATCACGTCGAGGACGATCACGGCGTAGTCGCTTTCCAGCGCCAAGTGCAGGCCTTCTACGCCGTCACGCGCCAGGTCCACGGTGTAACCCTGCTCGGTGAGGCCGCGGTGCAGATAGTCCGCGGTTTTTTCCTCGTCTTCGATAATCAGAACGCGCATGACCCCGCCTCAGTCTATGGTCGCCAACGCCGGCATCTGTGCTGGCGCGGGTTTAGGTCGATGGAATAGCCGCTCAAGCCACAAGTATATGACCGGAGTAGTAAACAGCGTCAGCGCCTGACTCACCAGCAGCCCGCCCACGACCGCGATGCCCAGCGGCTGACGCAATTCGGAGCCGGGGCCGTACCCGAACATCAGCGGCAGGGCCCCGAGCAGGGCGGCGAGGGTGGTCATGATGATCGGCCGGAACCGCGTGATGCACGCCTCGTAGATCGCCTCTTCGGGTGGCAAACCACGATTGCGCTGAGCGTCCAGCGCAAAGTCGATCATCAGGATGCCGTTTTTCTTGACGATCCCGATCAGCAGCACCAGCCCGATCAGCGCCATGATCGAAAAATCCTGGCCACAGATCCACAGCATGATCACCGCCCCGAGCCCCGCCGAGGGCAAGGTCGAGATGATCGTCAACGGGTGCACGAAACTCTCGTAGAGCACGCCGAGTATGATGTACACCGCCACCAGCGCCGCCAGAATCAGCCACGGCTGGCTGGCCAGCGAACTTTGAAAGGCCTGGGCCGCGCCCTGGAAATTTCCGCTCATGGCCGCCGGCATGCCAATTTCGGCCTTGGCCTGATCGAGCATGATCACCGCGTCGCCCAACGCCACACCGGACGCGAGGTTGAAGGACAGGTTGGCGGCCGGGAACATCCCGTCATGGGCGATGGACAACGGGCCAACGGTTGGCGCATCGAATCGCGCCAGTGCCGACAGCGGCACCATTTCCCCGCTCAATGGTGAACGCAGGTAGAAATAATTCAGACTTTCAGCCTTGCCGCGTTGTTTTGTATCCAGCTCCAGAATCACGTTGTACTGGTTGGTCTGGGTCTGGAATTCGTTAATTTGGCGCTGGCCGAAAGCGTCGTACAGCGCTTCGTCGACATCGCTGGCGGTCAAGCCGAAACGCGCCGCTGCGCTGCGATCGATGCTGATGTGAGTGATACTGCCGCCCAGTTGCAGGTCGTTGGAAATGTCGCGGAAGGCCGGGTTGCTGCGCAGTTTCTCCGTGAGACGTTGGGTCCAGGTGCTGAGAGTCGCGCCGTCGTTGCTCTTGAGTACGTATTGATATTGCGCGCGGCTCGGGCCGGAGCTGAGGTTGATGTCTTGGCCTGCGCGCAGGTACAAGACAATGCCCGGGACTTTCATCAGTTGCGGGCGAATTCGGTCGATGAATTCACTGGCGGAGACGTCGCGGTCACCGCGTTTTTTCAGGGAGATCCAGAAGCGTCCGTTGGCAATGGTCTGGTTACTGCCGGAGACACCCACCGAGTGGGAAAACACATCGACGGCAGGGTCCGCCGCGACGATTTCTGCCATGGCCAGGTGTTTTTTCACCATGTCGCCGTAGGAAATATCGGCGGCGGCTTCGGTGGTGCCGAGGACAAAGCCGGTGTCCTGCACCGGGAAGAAGCCTTTCGGAATGAAGATGTAACCGGTCACCGCCAACACCAGCGACAGACCGAACACGCCGATCATCAACTTCTGGTGGGCGAGGGCGCGCCGCAGGCCCCGCTCGTACCACCCGAGCAAGCGATCGCCGAAACCGGGTTTGTCGTGCGCATGATGCACCGGCGCTCGCATGAACAACGCCGCGAGGGTGGGCGCGAGCGTCAGGGACACCACCACCGAAATCATGATGGTCGAGGTGGCGGTCAAGGCGAACTCCTTGAACAAGCGCCCGACCACGCCGCCCATGAACAGCAGCGGAATGAACGCCGCCACCAGCGAAAAGCTGATCGAGACCACGGTAAAGCTGATCTCGCTCGCGCCCTTGATCGCGGCTTCGCGCATGTCGTCCCCGGCCTCCAGATGCCGGTGGATGTTTTCCACCACCACAATCGCATCGTCGACCACAAACCCCACGGCCACCACAATCGCATCGTCGACCACAAACCCCACGGCCACCACAATGGCGACCAGCGTCAGGTTGTTCAGGCTGAAACCCATGATGTACATCAGGGCGAAACTGGCGATCAACGACACGCCGAGCACGGCGGTCACGATCAGCGTCGCTGACCATTGGCGCAGGAACAGCGCCATCACGGCAACAACCAGACCGATCGCGATCAGCAGGGTGATTTCCACCTCGTGCAGCGACGCGCGGATGGTCTGGGTGCGGTCCACCAGAGTGCTGACCTGCA
>JALYPE010000016.1 GCA_030856525.1 Pseudomonadota bacterium
CGAAACGGTTTGTCATTCACCTAGCGGGGTGACTGATACGACGCCTTCGCGAGCAAGCCCGCTCCCACAGGGATTACGGTTGAACCACCACCCCCGGCACCAACGGCAATTCCAGACTGGCCACAAACCCGCCTTCCGGGTGGTTGGCCAGCACCAGGCTGCCGCCATGTCGCTCCGCTGCGCGCCGTGCGATTGCCAATCCCAGGCCGTGCCCCGCAGCCGTCTGGCCCGGCGCGCGGTAGAACGGCTCGCCCAACTGACTCAAGTGTTCTGCCTCAACCCCTGGCCCGTGATCGCGAACACTGATGACAATCCGCTCACCCTGTCGCAACGCCAGCATCTCGATGGGTAATCCTCCAGGCTGATTGAACCGCTGGGCATTGCGCAGCAGATTGTCCACGGCGCGCTCAATCATCGTCGGCCAGCCCTTGAGGCTCAATTGCGGCTCGGCTTCCAGGTGAACGCTTTGCTCGGGCGAGCCCAACTGAGCATCTTTTTGCACCGTGTTCAGCAGCGCATTCAGGTCGACATCCTCGGCACTGGCGTTGTCGGCGTCTACGCGCGCCAGCACCAGAATCTCGCTGATCAGCGCTTCCAGACGGTCGCACTCACGGGTCAGGCGCGGCCATAGTTTTTCCCTTTCTTCCGGATTGGCGCGCTCCGCCAGCGCCAAGGCGATGCGCAATCGTGCGAGGGGCGAACGCAATTCGTGGGAGACATCGCGCAACAGCTGGCGCTGGCTGCCGATCAGGCTCTGCAGGCGCGCGCCCATGCGGTTGAAATCATTGGCCAGGACGCCGAACTCATCACGCCGGTTGGCCAGTTTCACCAGGCTATTCTGCTGATAAGTGGTCTGCCCCAGATCATGCACGGCACCGCGCAGGCGATTCAGCGGTCGGGTGATCGACAAGGTGACGAACAGACTGAACAAGGTCAGCACCACCAGCGCAATTCCTAGAGCACTCAACGGCCAGAGCAGACTTTCGCGGTGCCACGAATCCAGTTCCGGGTGCGGGATGCGGTAGATCAGCAGGTAGGTGTCGCCGGTTTTTGCGCTGGTGTATTCGTCAGTCAAACGCCGCCAAGGCAGGCGGCGATCGTCGTTGTTCTGGCGTGCTTCGAAGGCAGCGGCGCGCCGTGGAAACGTGCCGCGCACCACCGGGTCACCGCTTTCGTTGAGCACCTGAACGTCAATGTGGTATTGACGTTTACGCCGTTCGAGTATGTCCTGCGCCGCCTCTTCGCCCTGAGTTTCGAACGTTTGCGTCCACTGTTCGGCCAGCGTATTGAGCCCCGGATGGCGGCTGAGGATCCACGCATCCTGGTTGAGCATGTGCCCCAGCAGAATGGAGAGACCTGCCACCAGCGCAATGGCCAACCAGAAGCTGGCCAGAATCCGCCAGAACAATGAGCGCACAGAAAATCCTCAAACAAAAAAAATCCCCTGTAGGAGCGAGCTTGCTCGCGAAGAACGCATGGACGAGACGTGCTGCCTGATGCCGCGCGTTATCGTTAACGTTTTTCGCGAGCAAGCTCGCTCCTACAGTGATTGCAATGTGTCAGACCCAACGGCGATTAGCCGTCGGGTCCGGGTCAGCGCATTATTGCGCTTTTTGCGGTTGTTGCGCTTTCCAGGCTTTGAACTCTGCCCATTCGGCGCGACGTTCAGCTTTCTTCTTCTGCATGTCGTCGAATTGCTTCTGTTGATCCGGTTTCAGCAGGGCGCGGACGTCAGCTTCGCCTTTTTTGTGGTTGGCAGCCATTTCATCCTTCATGGCTTTCTGGTCGGCTGGCGACAGCTTTTCCAGGTATTTGTCGACCACTTGCTTACGCTCGTGCATCTGCTCACCCATGATCTTGCGGATCTGCTCGCGCTGTTCGCGGCTCAGGTCCAGTTGGCTGTACGGGCCTTTGCCGTGCATGCCGTGCATCTGACCACCGTGACGCGGGCCGTCCATCGGGCCGCCACCTTCAGGCATGGCCATGGCCACGGTCGGCAGAGCGGCAGCGAACATCAGAGCGATAAGAGTCTTGCGCATGGTGAATCTCCTTGTCTCGTTCCCGGTACGTTCCGGATGAGTTCAGATTACGCAGATCAAAGTCAGCGGCGGTCAGGGAAGCGTAAAGCTTCGGTAAAGACGATTTTGTACATGCCTGACAAACAACAGGATCATCACCGTAGGAGCCGGCCGGCTTGCTGGCGATGCAGACAACGCGGTGTGGCAGCCACACCGCGATCGCTGGCAAGCCAGCTCTACAAAATAGGGATTCAGACGCTGTAGTAATAACCACGGCTGCGCAGCGCCACAATGCGGGGGCGGCCGTCGGGGTGCGGGCCGATCTTTTTGCGCAGGTTGCTGACGTGCATGTCCAGGCTGCGGTCATACAGGGTCAGCTTGCGGCCGAGGGCGATTTGCGCCAGTTCCTGCTTGTCCAGCGGCTCGCCGGGTTGCTTGAGCAGAGCTTCGAGCAGGCGGCTTTCGGAGACGGTGAGGGTGAATTC
>JALYPE010000017.1 GCA_030856525.1 Pseudomonadota bacterium
GTGTGAGCGTCACACTCACGCCCGCTACCAGCCCGCCCTGAAGGAACGAGCGCCGGGAGATATCACGGTTGGACATGGATCATCCTCTGGGCGGTTATAGGTCCGCCCTTGTGGTTATGTTCTGGGAATCTCGGGTCGTGCAGAGGCCCTTTTTGACGAAGCAAAGGGCTGATATGACAGTGCAAAGCTGACCGAAAGGTTAACTTTATAGAGTTCTGTGACGTTAGAAAACAACTGGTTACATTTATCTGACCGATGAATCAGAAAACCGCGGCTTTGCGGCGCAGTAATTCAATGAACAAACCCAGCTCGCGACTGATGTGTTCACCTTTGCGCAAGAGCAAACCGAACGGCGCCAGTTGCACGTCCAGCGCTACCGGCAGCGCGACCACCAGGCCCATTTTCAGGTAATCGCGCAACGCCGTTTCCGAGAGCACCATGATGGCGTCGGTCAGTTGAATCAGTTGCTGCATCGAATAAACAGAGCTGCATTCGATGATGTCGGCCGGCGTCGGCAAGGCCTGGCGTTGCAAGGCCTGATCCAGGCCGATCCGCGCTGGACTGGTTTCCGGTTGCAGAATCCATGGCCAGCCACTGACCAGTTCCGCCAGATCGAGTTTTTTGCGCTTCACCAGTGGATGGCCGGCGTGCACCACCACCAACAGCCGCTCGTTACCCAACTGCTCGAACTGATAATGCTCACTGTCGGTGGCGGCATTGCGCCGGGCGATGGCAAGGTCGATACGGCCCTGCTCCAGCAGCTGGATCACCTGGTCGCTGGTGTCGCCCATGATGCGAATGCGCAGTTGCGGATTGAGCGATTTGATCTCGGCAATCGAGTCCATGACCAGGTCGGGCGCAGCGCCCATGATAGTGCCGATCGACAGATAACCGTAGCCACCCTGCTGCCGCGCGATCAGGTCTTCAGCACAACGGTCGAGGCCGCTGATGGCCGACTCGGCGAAACGAATCAGTTCACTGCCCAACGCCGTCGGGCGCATCCCGCGAGGCAGGCGTTCGAAAAGATCGCAACCGAACATGTCTTCGATTTCATGCAGCATGCGCGTTGCCGCCGGTTGCGACATGTTCAGGCTTTGCGAGGCGCGGTGCAGGTTTTGACTGGTACTGAGCGCGACCAGCATGTGCAGATGCTTGTAGCGCAGGCGATTGAGCAGGCTGCGGGAAATGGCAGGAGTGGTCATGGCGAGCCCTTTTTTATCGATACCGTGAAGGTATCAGTTGTTAGCTAGATTCGATTTGTAACGCATCGATTCACCGCCGTACAGTCTTCCCCATAAGAACAAATGCCCTACCAAAGGAAAACTGCGATGAAGACTCTACCCGCGCCTCTGCTCGCCAAAATTTCCTGGCGGCTCCTGCCCTTCCTGCTGTTGATGTACATCATGGCCTTTCTCGACCGCGCCAACGTCGGGTTCGCCAAGCAAGCCTTTCAAGCCGACACCGGGATCAGCGACGCCGCGTTCGCCTTTGGCGCCGGGGTTTTCTTCGTCGGTTATGCGCTGCTCGAAGTGCCGAGCAACCTGATCCTGCACCGCGTCGGCGCCCGTTTGTGGATGTGCCGCATCATGGTCACCTGGGGCCTGGTCTCTGCAGCCATGGTCTTCGCCCACAACGAAACCACCTTTTACCTGCTGCGTTTTTTGCTGGGTGTGGCCGAAGCCGGATTCTTCCCCGGCGTGATCCTCTACCTCACCTACTGGTTTCCCAACGCCGTACGCGGCAAGGCCATGGGGTTCTTCTACTTCGGCGCGCCCTTGGCCTTCATCTTCGGCAGCCCGCTGTCCGGCCTGCTCCTGGAAATGGATGGCTTCGCCGGTTTCCACGGCTGGCAGTGGCTGTTCGCAGTCGAAGGTTTGATGGCCACCGCCGTGGGCATCTGGGCTTATTGGTACCTGGACAATCGCCCATCGGATGCCAAATGGCTGACCGCCGAAGAGCGCGTGCAGATCCAGACGCTGCTCGATCAGGAAGACAGCCATAAACAGAACCACGGCCGCAGTTTGCTCAACGTGCTGTGCCAACCGTCAGTGCTCTACTTGTGCCTGATCTATCTGCTGATCCAGGCCAGTGTGTACGGCGTGGTTTTCTACCTGCCAACTCAGGTCGGCGGCTTGCTCGGCACCAAAGTCGGGTTGATGGTTGGTCTGGTCACGGCGATTCCATGGATCTGCGCAATCGTCGCCGCCTATTTCATCCCCGGCTACAGCGACCGCACCGGCGAACGCCGCCGCACCGCGTGCCTGACCTTGCTGATGTCGGCCGCCGGTATCGCCTGCTCGGTGACCTTCAGCAGTCCGTTCCTCGGCATCATCGCCTTGTGCTTCGCTGCCTCCGGTTTCATCGCCGTGCAACCGGTGTTCTGGACCTTCCCATCCAGTTACCTCGCCGGCAGCGCCGCTGCAGCCGGCATCGCCCTGATCAACTCGTTCGGCGCCCTCGGCGGGTTCATCGCCCCGGTGCTGAAGAACTGGGCTGAAGGCGCCTTCCAATCCCCGGCTGCCGGTCTCTATGTACTGGCGTCCACCACTGTCATCGCCGCGTTGCTGGTCCTGGGTGTTCGCGCCCCCGGGCAAAAAGCTTCGAACAAACCGGCCACCGTTTAAACCTGAGGAGTCACACCATGGGCATTCCAACCATCAAACATGTGCGTGCGTTCACCCTGCGCGGTGGCGGCGCGGATTATCACGATCAGGCGGACGGTCATTGGATCGACGATCACATTGCCACCCCGATGAGCAAATACCCTGAGTATCGGCAGAGCCGCCGCACCTTCGGCATCAACGTGCTCGGCACGCTGGTAGTCGAAATTGAAGCCAGCGATGGCACGGTCGGTTTTGCCGTGACCACCGGCGGCGAACCGGCGGCTTACATCGTCGAGAAGCACCTGGCGCGTTTTCTGGAAGGCGCACGTGTGACTGACATCGAAAAGATCTGGGACCAGATGTACCAGTCGACCCTGTATTACGGGCGCAAGGGCATCGTCATCAACACGATTTCCGGCGTCGATCTGGCGTTGTGGGACCTGCTCGGCAAGATCCGCCAGGAGCCCGTGCACCAGTTGCTCGGCGGAGCGGTGCGCGATGAACTGCAGTTCTACGCCACCGGTGCCCGCCCGGACCTGGCACAGAAAATGGGCTTCATCGGCGGCAAGATGCCGCTGCACCATGGCCCGGCTGAAGGCGAAGAAGGCCTGCGCAAGAACCTCGAAGAACTGGCAACCATGCGCGAACGGGTCGGCCCGGACTTCTGGCTGATGCTCGATTGCTGGATGAGCCTGGACCTCAACTACGCGACCAGACTGGCGGTCGGCGCCCATGAATACGGCTTGAAATGGATCGAAGAAGCGTTGCCGCCTGACGATTACTGGGGTTACGCGGCGCTTCGCAATAACGTGCCAAAAGGCATGCTGGTGACCACCGGCGAACACGAAGCGACTCGCTGGGGTTTCCGCATGCTGCTGGAAATGGGTTGCTGCGACATCATTCAGCCGGACGTGGGCTGGTGTGGCGGCATCACCGAACTGGTGAAGATTTCCGCCCTGGCCGACGCGCACAACGCAATGGTCATTCCCCATGGTTCTTCGGTGTACAGCTATCACTTTGTGGCGACACGGCATAACAGCCCGTTCGCCGAGTTCTTGATGATGGCGCCGAAGGCTGACGAAGTGGTGCCGATGTTCCACCCGCAACTGCTTGGCGAGCCGGTACCGGTCAACGGTCGCATGCGCCTGTCGGCCCTCGACCAGCCCGGCTTCGGCGTAACGCTCAACCCGGAATGCCAACTGCAT
>JALYPE010000025.1 GCA_030856525.1 Pseudomonadota bacterium
GCTTATGACAAGCAAGGCAATCCGATCGAGCTGTCGCCGCGCAACGTCTTGAAGAAAGTCCTGAAACTCTATGCCGACAGAGGCTGGCAGCCCATCGTGGCGCCGGAAATGGAGTTCTACCTGACCAAACGCAGTGACGACCCCGACTACCCGCTGCAACCGCCGATTGGCCGTTCCGGCCGCCCGGAAACGGGCCGTCAGTCGTTCTCGATTGAAGCGGCGAACGAGTTCGACCCGCTGTTTGAAGACGTCTACGACTGGTGCGAGTTGCAGGAGCTGGACCTCGACACACTGATCCACGAGGACGGCACGGCGCAGATGGAAATCAACTTCCGTCACGGCGATGCCCTGTCCCTGGCCGACCAGATCCTGATCTTCAAACGCACCATGCGCGAAGCGGCGCTCAAGCATAACGTCGCGGCGACGTTCATGGCCAAACCCATGACCGGCGAGCCGGGCAGCGCGATGCATCTGCACCAGAGCATCATCAGCATGGAGACCGGCAAAAACGTGTTCTCCAACGAAGACGGGACCATGAGTCAGCTGTTCCTGCACCACATTGGTGGCTTGCAGAAACTGATCCCGGAACTGCTGCCGCTGTTCGCGCCCAACGTCAACTCGTTCCGCCGCTTCCTGCCGGACACCTCGGCGCCGGTTAACGTCGAATGGGGCGAAGAAAACCGCACCGTGGGCCTGCGGGTTCCGGATGCCGGGCCACAAAACCGTCGGGTGGAAAACCGCCTGCCGGGCGCCGACGCCAACCCGTACCTGGCGATTGCCGCGAGCTTGCTCTGCGGCTACATCGGCATGGTCGAAGCGCTGAACCCAAGCGCACCAGTGGTGGGTCGTGGCTATGAACGCCGCAACCTGCGCCTGCCGCTGACCATCGAAGACGCGCTGGAACGTATGGAAAACAGCGCGACTGTCGAGAAGTACCTGGGCAAGAAATTCATCACTGGCTATGTCGCGGTCAAGCGGGCCGAGCATGAAAACTTCAAGCGCGTGATCAGTTCCTGGGAGCGGGAATTCCTGCTCTTCGCCGTCTGACACGCCGGGCGCCGCCGCTGTCGGGCGGCGCTTTCACCTGATCTTTTTAGGAGAATTCGCATGACCAGCAACAATCCGCAAACCCGTCAATGGCAAACCCTGAGCAGCGATCACCACCTGGCGCCGTTCAGCGATTTCAAGCAGCTGAAAGAGAAAGGCCCGCGCATCATCACCAGCGCCAAAGGTGTGTACCTCTGGGACAGCGAAGGCAACAAGATTCTCGATGGCATGGCCGGCCTGTGGTGTGTGGCGATCGGTTACGGTCGCGACGAACTGGCCGACGCTGCCAGCAAGCAGATGCGTGAATTGCCTTACTACAACCTGTTCTTCCAGACCGCTCACCCGCCGGTGCTGGAATTGGCCAAAGCCATTGCCGACATCGCGCCGCAAGGCATGAACCACGTGTTCTTCACCGGTTCCGGTTCCGAAGGCAACGACACGATGCTGCGCATGGTTCGCCACTACTGGGCGATCAAGGGCCAGCCAAACAAGAAAGTCATCATCAGCCGCAAGAACGGTTATCACGGCTCCACCGTGGCCGGCGCGAGCCTGGGTGGCATGACGTACATGCATGAGCAGGGCGACTTGCCGATCCCTGGCATCGTTCACATCGCGCAGCCGTACTGGTTCGCCGAAGGCGGCGACATGACCCCGGAAGAATTCGGCGTGTGGGCGGCCAATCAGCTGGAAGAGAAGATTCTCGAAGTCGGCGTGGACAACGTCGGTGCCTTTATTGCCGAGCCGATCCAGGGTGCCGGCGGGGTGATTATCCCGCCAGACACCTACTGGCCGCGCATCAAGGAAATCCTCGCCAAGTACGACATCCTGTTCGTCGCCGACGAAGTGATTTGTGGTTTCGGCCGCACCGGTGAGTGGTTTGGTACCGATTTTTACGACCTCAAGCCCGACATGATGACCATCGCCAAAGGCCTGACGTCCGGTTACATCCCGATGGGTGGCCTGATCGTGCGCGACGAGGTAGTCGCGGTGCTCAACGAGGGCGGCGATTTCAACCACGGTTTCACGTACTCCGGCCATCCTGTCGCTGCAGCAGTGGCGCTGGAAAACATCCGGATCATGCGCGACGAGAAAATTATCGAACGCGTTAATACGGAGTCGGCACCCTATTTGCAAAAGCGTCTGCGGGAGCTGAACGATCACCCGTTGGTGGGGGAAGTGCGAGGGGTCGGCCTGCTGGGGGCCATTGAACTGGTTCAGGACAAGGCCACGCGCAAGCGTTACGAAGGCAAAGGCGTCGGCATGATCTGCCGCACGTTCTGCTTCGAAAACGGCCTGATCATGCGCGCCGTCGGCGACACCATGATCATTGCTCCGCCGCTGGTGATTACCAAGGCTGAAATCGATGAACTGGTGACCAAGGCACGCAAGTGTCTGGACCTGACGCTGAGTGCGTTGCAGGGCTGAGTGCTAGGCTCTGAGCGAAGTGCGATGCGCGCATTTTGCTCGGAGCAAAACAAAGGCTGGGTCTTTCCTTGAAAGCCTGCCTTGGATCTTGCCAGACTACCCACCGTTCGGATGACCGGGAAAAGGCTGCCGAGCATGCGGTTAAAAAGAAAAACTGGAGCATTACCCATGAAGGCATTAGGTATGAAGATAGCTGGCAAGACCCTCCTCGCCATGTCCCTGATGGGCGTGATGGCAGGCGCAGTTCAGGCGGATGACAAAGTCCTGCACGTGTACAACTGGTCCGATTACATCGCCCCGGATACCGTCAAGAAATTCGAAGCCGAGTCGGGGATCAAGGTCGTTTACGACGTTTTCGACAGCAACGAAACCCTGGAAGCCAAGTTGCTGGCAGGCAAGTCCGGCTACGACATCGTCGTGCCGTCGAACAACTTCCTGGCCAAGCAGATCAAGGCGGGCGTCTACCAGAAGCTGGACAAGTCCAAGCTGCCGAACTGGAAAAACCTCAACACCGACCTGCTCAAAGCGGTCTCGGTGAGTGACCCGGGCAACGAACACGCTTTCCCGTACATGTGGGGTTCCATCGGTATTGGTTTCAACGCCGAGAAGGTCAAGGCTGCGCTGGGTGCCGATGCGCCGACCAATTCCTGGGACTTGCTGTTCAAACCTGAAAACGCTGCGAAGTTGAAATCGTGCGGTATCAGTTTCCTTGATTCGCCAACCGAGATGCTTCCGGTGGCGTTGCACTACCTGGGCTATCCAACCGACAGCCAGGACAAGAAACAACTGGCCGAAGCCGAAGCACTGTTCCTGAAGATTCGTCCTTCGGTGGGCTACTTCCACTCATCCAAGTACATCTCCGACCTGGCCAACGGCAACATCTGCGTAGCCGTCGGTTACTCGGGTGACATCTACCAGGCCAAAGCGCGCGCCGCTGAAGCCGGTGACAAGGTCAAAGTCAGCTACAACATTCCGAAAGAAGGCGCGGGCAGCTTCTACGACATGGTCGCCATCCCTAAAGATGCCGAAAACGTCGAAGGCGCCTACAAGTTCATGACCTTCCTGATGAAGCCGGAAGTCATGGCTGAAATCACCAACGCCGTACGCTTCCCGAACGGCAACTCGGCTGCCACGCCGTTGGTGGAAAAAGACATTACCGAAGACCCGGGCGTCTACCCGCCTGCGGACGTGCTGGCCAAGCTGTACGCGATTGCCGACCTGCCGGCCGCGACCCAGCGGATCATGACGCGCAGCTGGACCAAGATTAAATCCGGTAAGTGACAGATAGCCCTGTAGGAGCGAGCCTGCTCGCGAAAAAAGTTGCAACACCGAGGGGTGTCAGGCTCCCCTCGTTATCGTTGACGACCATCGCGAGCAGGCTCGCTCCTACAGTGGTGTATGCATAAAAATTTTGCTGGAATGGTTTATCGAGGGTAAGTTGCGCGCCGGTTTGTTGCCGGGCAGCCAAGGCTGTCATGTAACGCGGGCAACTTGGGCCCAACTAATTTTAGAGGACCTCCACGTGCCAATTTTTTCTCTGTTACGCAATGCATTGCTGGTCGGCGCCGGGCTGACCCTGGCGGTCAGCGTTCAAGCTGCCGGCACCGTGCATATTTATAACTGGTCAGACTACGTTGGCGAGACCACCTTGGCCGACTTCGAAAAAGAGACCGGCATCAAACCGGTTTACGACGTCTTCGACTCCAACGAAACCCTCGAAGGCAAGTTGCTGGCAGGGCGCACCGGTTACGACGTGGTTGTGCCGTCGAACCACTTCCTCGGCAAGCAGATCAAGGCCGGCGCTTTCCAGAAGCTCGACAGGAAACAGCTGCCCAACTATGCCAACCTCGACCCGGTGCTGCTCAAGCGCCTGGAACAGAACGACCCGGGCAATCAATACGCCGTGCCGTATCTGTGGGGCACCAACGGCATCGGTTACAACGTCGAAAAGGTCAAGGCAGTGCTTGGCCTCGACAAGATCGACTCGTGGGACGTGGTCTTCGAGCCGCAGAACATCAAGAAGCTGCAAAGCTGCGGTGTAGCGTTCCTCGACTCCGCTGATGAAATGATGCCCACCGTGCTCAACTATATGGGCCTTAACGCCAACAGCACCAACCCTGAAGATTACAAAAAGGCTGAGGCCAAGTTGCTGAAAGTGCGTCCGTACGTGACGTATTTCCACTCCTCCAAATACATTGCCGACCTGGCCAACGGTGACATCTGCGTCGCCATCGGCTTCTCCGGCGACATCTTCCAGGCCAAGGCCCGCGCGGCCGAGGCGGGCAAGGGCATCGATATCGCTTACTCGATTCCCAAAGAGGGCGGCGCGCTCTGGTTCGACATGCTGGCCATTCCGAAAGACTCGAGCAATGCCAAGGAAGCCCACGCGTTCATCAACTATCTGCTGAAACCCGAGGTGATCGCTCAGGTCAGTGACTACGTCGGTTATGCCAACCCCAACCCGGGTTCGGACGCATTGATGGAGCAGTCCATTCGCACTGACGAATCGATTTATCCGCCGCAAGCAGTCCTCGACAAGACCTACGTGTCGATCGAGTTACCACCGAACATTCAGCGTTTGATGACCCGCAGCTGGACCAAGGTCAAGTCGGGCAAATAGCTTTTGGGCTCAAACTATCCAAGGTTCGCCCGCTTGAGGCGAACTGCAATTTTGTTGGGAGTTTCGTAAATGGCAGTTGCCTCCGGCGCCTACAAGAAAGCCCTCGAGGGCGACCAGACACCGAAGCAGGTGCTGGTCAAAATCGACCGGGTCACGAAGAAGTTCGACGAGACGATTGCGGTGGACGATGTGTCCCTGGAGATCAAGAAAGGCGAAATCTTCGCCTTGCTCGGCGGTTCGGGATCGGGCAAATCCACGTTGCTGCGCATGCTCGCAGGCTTCGAGCGGCCCACGGAGGGGCGCATTTTCCTTGATGGCGTAGACATCACCGACATGCCGCCGTACGAGCGGCCGATCAACATGATGTTTCAGTCCTACGCCTTGTTCCCCCACATGACGGTGGCGCAGAACATCGCCTTCGGCCTCAAGCAGGACAAGATTTCCGCCGCTGAAGTCGACGCGCGTGTGGCCGAAATGCTCAAGCTGGTGCAGATGAGCCAATACGCCAAGCGCAAGCCGCATCAGTTGTCCGGCGGTCAGCGTCAGCGTGTCGCGCTGGCCCGCTCGCTGGCCAAGCGGCCGAAGCTGCTACTGCTCGACGAGCCGATGGGCGCACTGGACAAGAAACTGCGTTCGCAGATGCAGCTGGAACTGGTCGAGATCATCGAGCGTGTCGGCGTAACTTGCGTGATGGTGACGCACGATCAGGAAGAGGCCATGACCATGGCCGAGCGTATCGCGATCATGCACCTGGGCTGGATCGCGCAGATCGGCAGCCCGATCGACATCTACGAGACGCCGACCAGTCGCCTGGTCTGCGAATTCATCGGCAACGTCAACATCTTCGAAGGCGAAGTGGTGGACGACGCCGAAGGTCACGCGCTGATCACCTGCAAGGATCTGGACCGCAATATTTTCGTCGGTCACGGCATCAGCACCTCGGTGCAGGACAAGTCGGTTACTTACGCGATTCGGCCGGAAAAACTGCTGGTCACCGCCGACATGCCGACCTGCGAATACAACTGGTCCAGCGGCAAGGTCCACGACATCGCCTACCTCGGCGGCCATTCGGTGTTCTACGTAGAATTGCCGAGCGGCAAGATCGTGCAGTCGTTCGTAGCCAACGCCGAGCGTCGTGGCCAGCGTCCGACCTGGGGCGATCAGGTGTTCGTCTGGTGGGAAGACGACAGCGGCGTGGTACTTCGCTCATGAACATGCGCAAGTTCAAACGCCGACTCAACCGAATAATTCCCGGTGGCCGTCAGCTGGTCATCGGGGTTCCGTTTATCTGGCTGTTTCTGTTCTTCATGCTGCCGTTCTTCATCGTGTTGAAGATCAGCTTTGCTGAAGCCGACGTCGCCATTCCGCCGTACACCGAAATTTACACGTTCGTCGAGCAAAAACTGCAGTTGCTGCTGAACCTGGGCAACTACGTAATGCTCACCGAGGACGAGTTGTACATTGCCGCCTACCTCGGCTCGTTGAAGATGGCGCTGATCAGCACCGTGCTCTGCCTGCTGATCGGTTACCCGATGGCCTACGCCATCGCCAGCGCACGTAAAGAGATGCAGACGGTGCTGGTGCTGCTGATCATGATGCCGACCTGGACCGCGATCCTGATCCGCGTTTATGCGTGGATGGGCATCCTCAGCAACAACGGTTTGCTCAACGGTTTCCTGATGACCATGGGCTGGATCGACGAGCCGCTGCAGATCCTCAATACCAACCTGGCGGTCTACATCGGCGTTGTGTATTCCTATCTGCCGTTCATGATCCTGCCGCTATACGCCAACCTGGTGAAACACGACAACAGCTTGCTGGAAGCGGCGTCCGACCTGGGTTCGAGCACCTTCAACAGCTTCTGGAAGATCACTATTCCCCTGTCCAAGAACGGCATCATCGCCGGCTGCATGCTGGTGTTCATTCCGGTCGTGGGTGAGTTCGTGATCCCGGAACTGCTCGGCGGTCCGGAGACGTTGATGATCGGTAAAGTGTTGTGGCAGGAGTTCTTCAACAACCGCGACTGGCCGGTGGCGTCTGCCCTGGCGGTGGTGATGCTGGCGATCCTGATTGTGCCGATCATTCTGTTCAACCGTAGTCAGGCCAAAGAAATGGAGGGCAAATAATGAAGCGCTTCCGTTTCTCGAGTTTCATGCTGGTGGTGGGTTTACTGTTTATCTACCTGCCGATGCTGATCCTGGTGATCTACTCGTTCAACGCCTCGAAACTGGTCACGGTGTGGGGCGGCTGGTCGATCAAGTGGTACGTCGGCCTGATGGACAACTCGCAACTGATGGGCTCGGTGCTGCGCTCGCTGGAAATCGCCTGCTACACGGCGGTGGCGGCGGTGGCGCTGGGCACACTGGCGGCATTCGTGCTGACGCGGATCAACCACTTCAAGGGTCGCACGCTGTTCGGTGGCCTTGTCACTGCGCCGCTGGTAATGCCGGAAGTGATCACCGGTCTGTCGCTGTTGCTGCTGTTCGTGGCGATGGCGCAGATGATCGGCTGGCCACAGGAACGCGGCATCATCACCATCTGGATTGCCCACACCACGTTCTGTTCGGCGTATGTGGCGGTGGTGGTATCGGCACGTTTGCGTGAACTGGACCTGTCCATCGAAGAGGCGGCCATGGACCTTGGCGCGCGACCGTGGAAGGTGTTCTTCCTGATCACCATTCCCATGATCGCGCCGTCGCTGGGTGCGGGCGCCATGATGTCGTTCGCGCTGTCGCTGGATGACCTGGTATTGGCGAGCTTCGTTTCCGGGCCGGGCTCAACC
>JALYPE010000027.1 GCA_030856525.1 Pseudomonadota bacterium
CCAAGGCCCTGTTCGCCTGGCTGATCTTCTTCGGTTTGTCCTACGGCGTGCGCACCGCCGGGCACATTGGCGTCGACGCTTTGGTGAAACTGGCGAGCAAACCGGTGCAGCGTTACATCGGCATCATTGCCTGCCTGTGCTGCCTCGGTTACGCAGGCCTGCTCAGTGTTGCCAGTTTCGAATGGATTCAAACCCTGTTCATCGCCGGCATCGGCGCCGAAGACCTGGGCCATTACGGCATCATGCAATGGCACATCGGGCTGATTGTCCCGGTGGGTTTCGCCTTGGTGTTCATCCGCTTTGCCGAAATC
Source organism: Pseudomonadota bacterium (assembly GCA_030856525.1). Taxonomy (GTDB): domain Bacteria; phylum Pseudomonadota; class Gammaproteobacteria; order Pseudomonadales; family Pseudomonadaceae; genus Aquipseudomonas. The sequence goes on from JALYPE010000027.1 coordinate 312, forward strand.
TTCGTGCGCATCGTACAGAATCGCCAGACTGGTCTGGGCCTGGCCGATGAAGCGGCAGACGTGCTGAAACTTACCGAGCATGAGGATGACCGCAAATGACCATTCTCTTCCTCTTTGTGGCGCTGTTCGTGCTGATGTTCATCGGCGTGCCGATTGCCGTGTCCCTGGGATTGGCCGGTTCGTTAACGATCCTGATGTTCAGCCCCGACTCCGTACGCTCGCTGGCCATCAAGCTGTTCGAGACCTCCGAGCACTACACGCTGCTGGCGATTCCGTTCTTCCTGTTGGCCGGCGCCTTCATGACCACGGGTGGCGTGGCGCGGCGCCTGATCGACTTCGCCAACGCCTGCGTCGGTCATATCCGAGGCGGCCTGGCCATCGCCGCCGTGCTGGCATGCATGCTGTTCGCCGCGCTGTCCGGCTCCAGCCCCGCGACCGTGGCGGCGGTGGGCTCGATCGCCATTGCGGGCATGGTCCGCTCCGGTTATCCACAGGCGTTTGGCGCCGGTATTGTCTGCAACGCCGGCACGCTGGGCATTCTCATTCCGCCCTCCATCGTGATGGTGGTATATGCGGCAGCGACGGAAACCTCGGTCGGTAAACTGTTCATGGCCGGCGTGATACCGGGGCTGCTGCTGGGTACATTTCTGATGATTGCCATCTACGTGGTCGCGGTCAGGAAAAACCTGCCTGCCATGCCGAGGGCGACCATCCGTGAATGGCTGAGAGCTGCCCGCAAGGCGATCTGGGGCCTGTTGCTGATGGTGATCATCCTCGGCGGGATCTATTCCGGGATGTTCACGCCGACCGAAGCAGCGGCCGTGGCGGCGGTTTACTCGGCGTTCGTGGCCCTGTTCGTCTACAAAGACATGACGTTTCGCGAGACGCCAAAAGTGCTGCTGGAATCGGCCAAGCTGAGCATCATGCTGATGTTCATCATCGCCAACGCCATGCTCTTCGCCCACGTTCTGACTACTGAGCAAATACCGCAGCAAATAACTGCGTGGGTGATCGCTGCAGGCCTCACACCAGTGACTTTCCTGCTGGTGGTCAACATCGTGCTGTTGATCGCGGGCGCCTTCATGGAACCGTCGGCGATCATCCTGATCCTGGCGCCTATCCTGTTTCCGATTGCCATGGAATTGGGGATCGATCCGATTCACCTCGGCATCATTATGGTGGTCAACCTGGAGATTGGTCTGATAACACCCCCCGTGGGGCTCAATCTGTTTGTTACCTCGGCGGTTACCGGCATGTCGCTGGGCGCCACCATCCGTGCGGCGATGCCATGGCTGATCATCCTGCTGCTGTTCCTGATATTGATCACCTACGTACCGTGGATTTCCCTGGCGCTGCCGAACTGGCTGGGAATGACGTGACGGAGCGTTACCATTCCGACGCATTTGAACGCTAAGCTTGGGTCTATGGATGATTCAGATTACTTACGCCTGCTGACCATTGCGGCCGAGCAAGCCAACGCGTTCCTTTCCAATGCCCGCAAATGGGAGCGGGAGCGGTGGGTGTGTCAGCGTCTCTTGCAGGGGCTGAACATTCCCTACCGCGTTGATGAATTCGCCCCCGCCGGTGAGCCGCCGGACGTGCTGTTTCGCGATGCCAGTTTTGAAGTGTTCTTCGTCCTCGACGAAGGCCGCCGCCTCAATGACGAGTGGCGCGATGAACTGCAACGGCGACGCAGCGCGTTTTCCCTGAGCCAGCTGGTGCGCCGCGAAGCAAAACCCAAACGCATCCCGGCCAATGAATTCCTTTTGAGACTGGCACCGACCTTGCGCAAAAAAGCTCACAACTACAAAGAACGCGGTATGGACCTCGGTGAGCTGGACATCATTGCCTTCGCCAGTCTCAAGCGCGAAGTGCTCGACCTCAATAGCCATTTCCCGCCGCCCACCGAATACCTGCGCCAGGGCTGGCGCTCGTTGTCGCTGGTCGGGCCGACATTCGCGCGTGTTTTGTTCGCCCACCCGGATGCGCCGGATTTCCTGCGCAGCAATCTGGGGCGCAGCATCGTCTTCGACGTCGGGATCAGCCTGTGACGCCATTGCAGGAATTGATTGCCGAGGTGCCGCAACAAGGTCGTGTTCGCTGGATCGGTGTACGCCCGGAACGGCACGCGCCGATGATCGAACTCGACGCGGTTGAAGCGCGCCTCGAAGCGGGCCTGACAGGTGATCGCGCGCGCCCCGGCGTGCGCAATGCGCGGCAGGTGACGCTGATTCAGTGGGAACATCTGGCCGTGATCAGTTCGCTGCTGGGACGTGCCGATGAGCATCCGGTGACGCCTGCGGACTTGCGCCGCAACATCGTCGTCAGCGGCATTAACCTGTTCAGCCTCAAGGGTCGGCGGTTCAAAATCGGCCAGGCGATTTTCGAAACCACCGGTTGGTGTCAGCCCTGCGCGCGTTTGCAGAACAGCCTCGGCCCGGGGACTTTTCAGGCCGTGCGCGGCCACGGTGGAATCACGGCCCGGGTGTTACAAAGCGGGATCATTCGCCTGGAAGACGCGGTGAGCGTCGAGCCGATTCCGGACACCGGCTATGCTCCGTTCAACGTAAGATAAAAACCCGCTGTAGCTTCTTCACATTCAGTAACGTCTACCTGACGAGGCCAATATGACCAGCCGCCTGAACCCGGACGACCAGAAGCATGTCGAAGAGTACCTGCAATTGGCGCAGCATCAAGTCGAGCGCCGGCCTTTCCGGCCGTGGATGCTCCTAATGCTGGTGATTGCAGTGACCATTGGTCTAGGCCTGTTGAGCCGATTTATCAGTTACCTGACGCTATGAGCCGCTTAGCGCTCGCTCGGGTAACTGCACCGATTTCTTTTAGCCTTGCGAGATATCCCCATGACTCATCGTATTGTCATCGTTGGCGGCGGCGCCGGCGGTCTGGAGTTGGCTACCCGTCTGGGTAAGACTCTGGGCAAGCGCGCTACGGCCAGCGTAATGCTGGTCGACGCGAACCTGACCCACATCTGGAAACCGTTGTTGCATGAAGTGGCGGCCGGTTCTCTGAACTCCTCCGAAGACGAACTCAACTATGTTGCGCAGGCGAAGTGGAACCACTTCGAGTTCCAGCTGGGGCGCATGAGTGGGCTTGACCGCGCGCAGAAGAAAATCCAGCTGGCCGCTACGTATGACGAGGCCGGGCTGGAACTGGTGCCGGCACGTGAAGTGGGTTACGACTCGCTGGTGATCGCGGTCGGCAGCACTACCAATGATTTCGGCACGCAAGGCGCGGCGCAGCATTGCCTGTTCCTCGACACGCGCAAGCAGGCCGAGCGTTTTCATCAGCAGTTGCTCAATCATTACCTGCGCGCCCATGCCGGGCAGACCGACACGGTCGAGCAGATCAGCGTCGCCATCGTGGGCGCCGGTGCCACCGGTGTCGAACTGGCAGCGGAGCTGCACAACGCCGCGCATGAACTGGCGGCGTACGGGCTGGACCGGATCAAACCGGAAAACATGCACATCACCCTCATCGAAGCAGGTCCACGGGTGTTGCCTGCCCTCCCGGAGCGTATCGGCGGGCCTGTGCATAAAACCCTGGAGAAACTCGGGGTGAATGTCATGACCAACGCAGCGGTCAGCGAAGTCACGGCCGATAGCCTGAGCACTGTCGATGGCAAGGTGATCAACGCCAGCCTGAAAGTCTGGGCTGCGGGCATTCGCGCGCCGGGTTTCCTCAAGGACATCGACGGTCTGGAAACCAACCGCATCAATCAACTGCAGGTGCTGCCGACTCTGCAAACCACTCGCGACGAAAACATTTTCGCCTTTGGCGACTGCGCGGCCTGCCCGCAACCCGGCACCGATCGCAACGTGCCGCCGAGGGCCCAGGCTGCGCATCAACAGGCGTCGTTGCTGGCGAAATCGCTGAAACTGCGCATCGAAGGCAAGGCGCTGCCGGAATACAAATACACCGATTACGGCTCGCTGATTTCGCTGTCGCGCTTTTCGGCTGTGGGTAACTTGATGGGCAACCTGACCGGCAGCGTGATGCTTGAGGGCTGGCTGGCGCGGATGTTTTACGTTTCGCTGTACCGCATGCACCAGGTGGCGTTGTACGGGGCATTTCGTACGGCGATGTTGATGCTGGGCAGCAAGATCGGGCGCGGGACTGAGCCGAGACTCAAGCTGCACTGACACCTCCTGCTGTAGGAGCAAGCTTGCTCGCGAGAGCCTCGGCGCGGTGCATCTGAGACCGCACCGCCTGCATCGCGAGCAAGCTTGCTCCTACCTGGTTGTCTTAGGACCTGGTTCCTGTGTCCCACTGTATCTCCCCCGCCGTTTCACCCCTTGGCTTACAAACTCCCCCTGCCGCGCCACAGTAGCGATACCCCACTGACGCTAAATGGCCACACCCGAGCAAGGCAACCCGCCCGCTACGGGTATCGCCGCACTTGCGTGGCGTCCTTTATCGACGGTTGTGTCGTGCAACCCAGGAGAATGTAAATGTCCCGTACCCCTAAAAACACTATCGGTTTGCTTGGCGCAGTGCTGGCCGGCGGCATGATGTTGTCCGGCTCGGTGTTCGCCGCGCAGCCTTTGTCTCAAGGTTATCTACTGGCGTCGGCAGAACAGGCGGTCAAAACCCCTGAAGGAAAATGCGGCGAAGGCAAGTGTGGTGAAGGCAAGTGTGGTGATGAGTCGATGGCCAAAACCGACTCCGATGGCGACGGTAAGGTGTCTCGCGCGGAATTCAAGAAAGTCGCGCCGAAGTCCGATTTCGCCAAGATCGACACCAACCATGACGGCTTCATTGATGAGCAAGAAGCCTACGACAACGTGAAGGCCAACTTCGAAGCCAATGGCAAGAAAATGCCTAAAGGCCTGTTCGAGCATTTGAAAGATTAAGACGGCGCCTAAGCTATAAGGCATCCAGCCGCGCTTGCCATCCCGGCAGCGCGGCTTTTTTGCGTCCGCGGTGTTCGCTGTAGGCCTAAGTCGGGCGTCATCGCACTATCGGCAGGCAAAAAAAATCCCCGTATCTTTCGATACGAGGATTTTTAATATGGTCGGGGTAAGGGGATTCGAACTCCTGACATCCTGCTCCCAAAGCAGGCGCGCTACCGGACTGCGCTATACCCCGGTAAAAAAAAGGCACCTTTGAAAGGCGCCTTCTGCGAACAGAGCTTTTGGCGTCTGATCTTAAGATCTGATCCCAGCGTTAACTGGTTTCAAAAATGGTGGGTCGTGTGGGATTCGAACCTACGACCAATTGGTTAAAAGCCAACTGCTCTACCAACTGAGCTAACGACCCAAAAATGGTCGGGGTAAGGGGATTCGAACTCCTGACATCCTGCTCCCAAAGCAGGCGCGCTACCGGACTGCGCTATACCCCGGTTTGAAATTGGCTCCGTGACCAGGACTCGAACCTGGGACCCAATGATTAACAGTCATTTGCTCTACCGACTGAGCTATCACGGAACTACATATTTCAATTACAACGTTTGAAGCTGTACTGCGTCTCTTCTACCCGTTCGCATCGCTGCGTTCGTGTGTCTGAGGCGCGCTATTCTACAATCTTAAGCACCTCTGTCAACCCTTTAAATTGCTTTCAAGTTAATGATTTGCAACTTATTTCAGATTTCTGCTTGGGAAGCAAAAACCCTTCGGGGTGACGTACTGCGGGGCGCACTTTACAAGCCTTTTCCTTTCAGTTCAACAACCTGACGAAAAAAAGGCCCCGCATTGCGGGGCCTCTCGGGTTTTCCAGCCAGCGTGAATTAGACGAAAACGATTTCGTCGTTTTCCACCACACCTTTTGCAGTGTCGCCGGGCATGAAATGCCCCGACAGAATCAGCTGCGCAAGCGGGTTTTCGATCCAGCGCTGGATTGCTCGTTTCAGTGGCCGGGCACCGTAGACCGGGTCGTAACCGACGGCGATCAACTTGTCCATCGCCTCCGGGCTGAGCTCCAGTTTCAACTCCCGCTCGGTCAGGCGACTGCGCAGGCGACCCAACTGGATCTCGGTGATGCCCGCGATCTGATCCCGCGCCAAAGGCTCGAAGATCACCACTTCGTCGACCCGGTTGATGAACTCCGGCCGGAAGTGCATGGAAATCGCATCCATCACCGCCGCACGTTGCGCCTCCCGATCACCGACCAGTTCCTGGATCTGCGCCGAGCCCAGGTTGGAGGTCATGACAATCACGGTGTTTTTGAAATCCACCGTACGACCATGACTGTCGGTCAGCCGGCCATCTTCCAACACTTGCAGCAAGATGTTGAAGACATCCGGGTGGGCCTTCTCGACCTCATCCAGCAGGATCACCGAGTAAGGCTTGCGACGCACCGCCTCAGTCAGGTAACCGCCCTCTTCATAGCCCACGTAGCCCGGTGGCGCGCCGATTAAACGAGCCACGGAATGTTTCTCCATGAACTCGGACATGTCGATCCGCACCATCGCCTCTTCGGTATCAAAGAGAAACTCGGCCAGCGCCTTGCACAGCTCGGTTTTACCGACACCGGTCGGGCCGAGGAACATGAACGAACCGCTCGGACGATTAGGGTCGGACAAGCCGGCCCGCGAACGCCGCACTGCGTTGGAAACCGCAATCACCGCTTCGTCCTGACCGATGACACGCTTGTGCAACAGGCTTTCCATCTTCATCAGCTTGTCGCGCTCGCCCTCGAGCATTTTCGACACGGGGATGCCGGTCCACTTCGACACTACTTCAGCGATTTCTTCCTCGGTCACCTTGCTGCGCAGCAACTGATTCTCGCTTTTGCCGTGCTGATCAACCATCTGCAGACTGCGTTCCAGATCCGGGATCACCCCGTATTGCAACTCGGCCATGCGGTTCAGGTCGCCTTTACGGCGTGCGGCTTCCAGTTCCTGACGGGACTGTTCGATCTTCTGCTGGATCTGGGCTGAGCCCTGGACTTCGGCTTTTTCCGAGTTCCAGATCTCTTCCAGGTCCGAATACTCACGTTCGAGACGGGCGATTTCTTCCTGGAGTTTTTCCAGACGTTTCTTCGCGGCGTCATCGCTTTCTTTCTTCAGCGCCTGGGATTCCACTTTCAGCTGGATCAGACGGCGCTCCAGACGGTCGAGCACTTCCGGCTTGGAGTCGATCTCCATGCGGATGCGGCTGGCCGCCTCATCGATCAGGTCGATGGCTTTGTCCGGCAGCTGGCGGTCAGTGATGTACCGATGACTGAGCTTGGCCGCGGCGATGATTGCGCCGTCGGTGATCGCCACCTTGTGGTGAACCTCATAGCGCTCTTTCAGGCCACGCAGAATGGCGATGGTGTCTTCTTCACTCGGCTCTTCCACCAAGACTTTCTGGAAGCGACGCTCAAGTGCGGCGTCCTTCTCGATGTACTGGCGGTACTCGTTCAGCGTGGTGGCGCCAACGCAGTGCAGCTCGCCACGGGCCAATGCAGGCTTGAGCATGTTGCCCGCGTCCATCGAGCCTTCGCCTTTACCGGCGCCGACCATGGTGTGCAGCTCGTCGATGAACAGAATGATCTGCCCTTCCTGCTTCGACAATTCGTTCAGCAGGGATTTCAGGCGTTCTTCGAATTCGCCACGGTACTTGGCGCCGGCAATCAGCGCGCCCATGTCCAGCGACAACAGACGCTTGCCTTTAAGGCCGTCCGGCACTTCGCCGTTGATGATGCGCTGCGCGAGGCCTTCGGCGATCGCGGTTTTACCGACGCCAGGCTCACCGATCAGCACCGGGTTGTTCTTGGTGCGGCGTTGCAGCACCTGAATGGTCCGGCGAATTTCGTCGTCACGGCCGATGACAGGGTCAAGCTTGCCTTCTTCGGCGCGCTTGGTCAGGTCAACCGTGTATTTGTCCAGCGCCTGGCGGGACTCTTCGTGGTTGGCGTCATTGACCGCCTCGCCGCCACGCAGGTTGTTGATTGCGTTTTCCAGGGCTTTCTTGCTGACGCCCTGGCCGAGCAACAGTTTGCCGATTTTGCTGTTTTCGTCCATCGCGGCGAGCAACACCAGCTCGCTGGAGATGAATTGGTCGCCCTTCTGCTGTGCCAGACGGTCGGCCTGGTTGAGCAGGCGCGCCAGGTCCTGCGACATGTTCACGTCGCCGGTCGGGTTCTGGATTTTCGGCAGTTGGTCGAGTTCTTTGGTCAGCTCTTTACGCAGGCTGTTGACGTCGAAACCCACTTGCATCAACAGGGGTTTGATCGAACCACCCTGCTGTTCAAGCATGGCTTGCATCAAGTGCGCCGGCTCAATGCCGGGATGATCGAGGCCGACTGCCAGAGATTGAGCGTCGGATAGAGCTAACTGCAATTTGCTGGTTAAACGATCTATACGCATGGGTCACCTTCCTTTTGAGCAGGCCGGACCTATAAAACATCCTGAATGAAGAAACCTGCCAGATACCACTGTAGATGTGGTCGATTCTGGGAGTTTCAAGCGTCGATCAGTTGATGCAGATCAGAGGAGTCTAGCGTTCCAGCCAAACGAGGGAGGCAAACCGGCCCGTGCGTGGCGCACGACGGTAGGAAAAGAAGCGCGGATCGGTCACGGTGCAGAAACCGCCGCCATAAACCGCAGTGACACCGCGAGCGGCCAGACGTAAACGTGCCAGCTCATAGATGTCAGCCATGAATTTGCTGTCATTCTGACTGGGTGTGAAGGCCTTCGCAGCTTGCGGCAATTGCTCGACAAAGGTCTCGCGTACTTCCGGGCCGACTTCAAAGGCTTGTGGGCCAATGGCTGGACCGAGCCACACCAGAATTTCTTCAGGCGCAACGGCGAGCGAGTCGAGAGTGGCCTCGAGCACACCGGCTGCCAGTCCGCGCCAGCCGGCGTGAGCCGCTGCTACGCGAGTGCCTGCACGGTCGCAAAACAAAGCAGGCAGGCAATCGGCGGTCATTGCCGTGCAGGCAATACCGGGCGTCGCCGTCCAGCTGGCATCGGCAGTGGCCACAACACCGGGATCCGCGTGCGCAACGGCGATGCCGTGGACCTGCTTCAACCAGGCCGGCCGGATGGAAAAATGATCGGTGAGGCGACGGCGATTTTCGGCAACCGCTTGCGGGTTGTCGTCGACGTGATCGCCAAGGTTGTGGCTGTCGAACGGCGCCAGACTGACGCCGCCCGCACGGGTGGTCACACAGGCTTTCACCCCGGCAGGCGCAGGCCAGTCGGGAATCAGCCAGTCAATCATCCGATGAACGCCTCGCGATCTTGCTTGAGCAGCGTCAGCAACCAGACAAAATCGTCCGGCAGTGGCGATTCCCAGCTCATGCGCTTACCGGTCGTCGGGTGATCCAGCTCCAGGAACCGCGCGTGCAGTGCTTGACGCGGGAACGCCTTCAACGATTCGACCATGGTCACACTGGCCGCCGGAGGAATGCGGAAACGACCGCCGTAGGCAGGGTCTCCGACCAACGGGAAGTTGATGTGAGACATGTGCACGCGAATCTGGTGCGTCCGCCCGGTTTCCAGTTTTACCCGCACGTGTGTGTGGGAGCGGAAACGTTCGAGCACACGGTAGTGGCTGACGGCTTGCTTGCCGCCTTCCATCACCGCCATGCGCTGGCGTTGCTGGCCGTGACGACCGATCGGCGCGTTGATCTTGCCGCCCGCCGTCACGACGCCGATGACGATGCATTCGTAGATGCGACTGACGCTGCGGCTCTGTAACTGTGTAACCAGCTGCGTCTGCGCTTGAATGGTCTTGGCCACCACCATCAGACCGGTGGTGTCCTTGTCCAGACGATGGACGATGCCGGCGCGGGGCACATTGACGATATCCGGCACGTGGTGCAGCAAGGCGTTGAGCAAGGTGCCATCGGCGTGACCGGCAGCCGGGTGGACCACCAGACCCGCAGGTTTGTTGATCACCAGGATGTCGTCATCTTCATAGACGATGTCCAGCTCGATGTCCTGAGCGATCCATTCGCCCTGAGCTTCCTGCTCGGCAGTCAACTCAAGAATGGCGCCACCGTGGACGATGTCTCGCGGGCGGATAACCGCCCCATCCACAGTCAGGCGGCCGTCTTTGATCCAGGCGGAAAGGCGCGAGCGCGAGTGCTCAGCGAATAATTGTGCGGCGACTTGATCGAGGCGTTGGCCGCCCAATTCGGACGGCACCTCTGCGCGAAGTTCAATTTTATCGGACATGCTCAGACTAGGCGTCGGCACAGCCTTTGGTTTCGGCTGCGCGCTTGTGGTTAAATACGGCGTCTTTTGCCCCGAGGCTATTCAACGGGGCGCTCATCATAACAGGACGGCCTCGCCCAAGACAGCGGCCGTCATAGGGACGCAAGCCGCCATGCAAGTGAAACACCTGCTGCTGATCGCCATCCTCGCATTGACCGCTGCTTGCTCATCGAAGGAAGTCGTCGACGAAAACCTGAGCGAGGTCGAGCTGTACCAGCAGGCTCAGCGCGATCTGGACAACAACAGCTACACCGCCGCCACAGCCAAGCTGAAGGCGCTGGAGTCGCGTTATCCGTTCGGGCGCTACGCTGATCAGGCTCAGCTCGAGCTCATCTACGCCAACTACAAGAACGCCGAGCCTGAGGCTGCGAAGTCTGCCGCCGAGCGTTTCATTCGCTTGCACCCTCAGCATCCGAACGTGGATTACGCGTATTACCTCAAGGGTCTGACATCTTTCGACCAGGACGTCGGCCTGCTGTCGCGTTTCCTGCCGCTGGACATGACCAAGCGTGACCCGGGCGCTGCTCGCGACTCCTACAACGAGTTCGCGCAGCTGACCAGCCGCTTCCCGAACAGCCGCTACTCGCCGGACGCCAAGCAGCGCATGATTTATCTGCGCAACCTGCTGGCAGCTTACGAGATTCACGTCGCCGACTATTACCTGACCCGTCAGGCCTATGTCGCCGCTGCGAACCGCGGCCGTTACGTGGTTGAAAACTTCCAGGAAACCCCTGCGGTCGGTGACGGCCTGGCAGTGATGACCGAGTCCTACCAGCGTCTGCACCTGGACGAACTGGCGGCCACCAGCCTGGAAACCCTGAAGCTTAACTACCCGGATCACCCGAGCCTGCAGGACGGGCAATTCGTGCCTTCGCGGGACGAGGCTGACAACCGTTCATGGTTGAGCAAGGCAACATTGGGCCTGATCGAATCGCGTCCTCCGCTGCCGCCGGGTGAAACCCGCGCCAACCAGGACGTGCAGAAGCAATTCCAGGACGCCAAGGACGCCATTCCTAGCGAACTCAAGCCGCGCGATGAAAACGGCGACGTGCTGGAAGAAGAGGAACAAGAGTCGGAGGCCAACAACAGCGACCGCTCGTGGTTCAGCTACATGACGTTCGGCGTGTTCGACTGACACACCGGGTTATGCCAAAAAAGGAGCCTTGCGAGGCTCCTTTTTTATTGCCGGTTTTTTATCGACGAATGATTGAGCTGTGCGCTGGGGATGTCCTTGGCTAAACTGCGGAATCACTCGTCATAAAGCAGCTCACCATGCTTCGTTTATTGTTCTGGATCGCCCTGATTGCCGCTGCGATATGGTTATGGCGCAAATTCAAGGGATCAACCTCCAGCCCCCGATCCACCGCGGAGAAAGACGCGGCGCCGATGGTCCGTTGCGCTCATTGCGGTGTGCACCTGCCCCGCGATCGCGCGCTTAGCGTTCAACAACAGTGGTATTGCAGCCAGGCTCACCTTGAGCAAGGCCCGGGTTCCAGTGATCGCTGAGGGATTGAGTCCCGGCGACAAACAGGCGCAGCGACTGCTGCGTCTTTATCACCTGTACCGTTTGAGTGTCGGCATCATTCTGGTGCTGCTGATTTCCACCGACATGGACAACCAGTTGCTGGCGTCCGCCAATGACGATTTGTTGCGCGCTGGCAGCTGGCTTTATCTGATCCTGAATATTGTGTTGGTGGTTTTCGTCGAGAAGACCCGCCGTCCGACGCAGTTGTTCAGCCTCGCGCTGGTCGACGTTCTGCTGTTGTGCGCCCTGTTTTATGCAGCCGGAGGCGTTGCCAGCGCCCTGGGCAATCTGCTGATCGTCTCCGTAGCCATCAGCAATGCCCTGCTGCGTAGCCGAATCGGTTTGCTGATTGCGGCCGTCGGTGCGCTTGGCATTGTCGGGCTGAGCTTTCTGCTGAGTCTGAGCCATACCGCCAGCCCCAATGATTACCTGCAGGTCGGCACGCTTGGCGCATTGTGTTTCGCCGCCGCGTTGCTGGTGCAAGGGCTGGTCCGGCGACTGGAGGTCAGCGAAAGCCTGGCTGAACAGCGGGCCAGTGAAGTCATGGGACTGGAGGCGCTGAACGCGTTGATTTTGCAGCGTATGCGCACCGGCATCCTGGTTCTCGATGATCAGCGACGGGTGCAACTGGCCAACCAAAGCGCCCTGTTGCTACTGGGCAGCGGCCACTTGGACGGCCAACGGCTGGAGGACTGCTCGCCCGACCTGCTCGAACGCCTGCAGCTGTGGCGCAACAACCCGACCCTGCGCCCCCAAACCGTGAAGATAGCCACTAACGGGGTCGAATTACAGCCCAGCTTCATTGCCCTCGACCACAGCCTCGCGCCGCAGACGCTGGTGTTTCTGGAAGACATCGCGCAGATTGCGCAACACGCTCAGCAACTGAAACTGGCCGGCCTTGGCCGACTGACCGCCGGCATCGCTCACGAGATCCGCAACCCGCTAGGCGCCATCAGTCACGCGGCGCAGCTGTTGCGCGAATCGGAGGAACTGAACAGCGCCGATCGCCGTCTCACGCAGATCATTCAGGACCATTCACAACGGATGAACCGGGTTATCGAAAACGTTCTGCAATTGTCTCGCCGCCAGCAAACCGAGCCGCAACGGCTTGATCTGAGGCCGTGGCTGGAGCAATTCGTCGCGGAAACGCGCGAAGGCGCAATTGATCGACAGCAAATTCATCTGCACATTGGCTCGGGAGACCTGCGAACCTTGATGGACCCGAACCAGTTGACGCAGATTCTCGATAACCTGGTGCGCAATGCCTGGCGTCATAGCGCTCAAGAGCACGATCAGGCGCAGGTCTGGCTGGATTTGTTCGTTGATCCCGACAGCCAGTTACCCATCATTGAAATTCTGGACAACGGCGCAGGCGTCGCGCCGGAACAGCAAGCGCATCTGTTCGAACCGTTTTTCACCACCAGCGCTCAAGGCACCGGGCTGGGGCTTTATCTGTCCCGTGAGCTGTGCGAAAGCAATCAGGCGCGCCTAGACTTCAAGCCACGCCAAGGCGGCGGTTGCTTTCGCATCACTTTTGCTCACGGACGGAAACAAAGTTGAATACAAGCCCACGGCAAAAAGTCCTCATCGTCGACGATGAACCGGACATCCGCGAACTCCTGGAAATCACGCTGGGACGGATGAAACTCGAGACGTTCAGCGCCTGCAACCTTGCTGAAGCCCAGGCCCTGCTCAAGCGCGAAACCTTCGACCTGTGCCTGACCGACATGCGTCTGCCCGACGGCACCGGCCTTGAGCTGGTGCAGCACATCCAGCAGCGTTGCCCGCAACTGCCGGTGGCCATGATCACCGCCTACGGCAACCTTGAAACGGCGATCAATGCGCTCAAGGCCGGCGCTTTTGATTTCCTGACCAAACCGGTGGACCTCACGCGGCTGCGTGAATTGGTCAGCAGCGCCCTGCGCATGCCGGCACCCGGCGAGGTCACCGACCGGCGCTTGCTCGGTGACTCGGTGCCCATGCGCAACCTGCGCAAACAAATCGACAAACTCGCCCGCAGCCAGGCACCCGTGTACATCAGCGGGGAGTCCGGCAGCGGCAAGGAGCTGGTTGCCCGCCTGATTCACGATCAAGGGCCACGCGCTACTCTGCCGTTCGTTCCAGTCAATTGCGGGGCGATCCCGTCGGAACTGATGGAAAGCGAATTTTTCGGCCATCGCAAAGGCAGCTTCAGTGGCGCCATCGAGGACAAGCCAGGCCTGTTTCAGGCCGCTCAAGGCGGAACATTGTTTCTCGATGAAGTGGCGGATTTGCCGTTGGCCATGCAAGTCAAACTGTTGCGGGCGATTCAGGAAAAAGCCGTTCGCAGCGTTGGCGGGCAAAATGAAACCGTGGTCGATGTGCGCATTCTGTGTGCCACGCACAAGGATCTTGATGCGGAAGTTGCCGCCGGTCGTTTTCGCCAGGATTTGTATTATCGGCTCAACGTGATCGAGCTACGCGTGCCCTCGTTGCGTGAGCGCCGCGACGACATCGAGTCGCTGGCCGGTCATGTGCTCAAACGTCTGGCAGCGGCCAGCGGCCAACCGCCAGCGAACCTGCTGCCGCAAGCCCTTGAAGCACTGAAAAGTTATCGCTTCCCGGGCAATGTGCGAGAGCTGGAAAACATGCTCGAGCGCGCTCACAC
>JALYPE010000082.1 GCA_030856525.1 Pseudomonadota bacterium
GTAGAAGCCCGAGCCCAGTTCCTCCATGTCCTGGATCGCCTGCAGCCGCTGCGCCGCCTGCTTGGTCAGGCCCTCGACGTCGGGCACCAGCAGGTAGGCATAGGCCTGGTGATGCGACCTGCCGACCCGGCCGCGCAACTGGTGCAGTTGCGCCAGGCCGAACTTGTCGGCCCGGCTCATGACGATGGTGTTGGCGCTCGGCACGTCGATGCCGGTCTCGATGATGGTCGAAGCGATCAGCACGTTGAAGCGTTTGTGGTAGAAGTCGCTCATCACCTGTTCGAGATCGCGTTCACGCATCTGCCCCTGGCCGATGCCGATCCGCGCTTCCGGCACCAGTTCGGCGAGGTCCGCAGCGCATTTCTCGATAGTCTTCACATCGTTGTGCAGGTAGTAGACCTGCCCGCCGCGCAGCAACTCACGCAGTAATGCTTCCTTGACCGTGCTTTTGTTCTGCTCCATGACGAAGGTCCGCACCGACAGACGACGCGCCGGCGGTGTGGCGATGATCGACAGGTCGCGCATGCCCGACACCGCCATGTTCAGCGTGCGCGGAATTGGCGTGGCGGTCAGGGTCAGGATGTCGACTTCGCTGCGCAGGGCTTTCAGCTGTTCTTTTTGCCGGACACCAAAACGGTGCTCTTCATCGATGATCACCAGCCCGAGGTTTTTGATTTTGACGTCGTCCTGCAGCAACTTGTGCGTGCCGATGACGATGTCGATCTTGCCCTCGGCGAGATTGGCGACGGCGGCATTCACTTCCTTGGTCGACTTGAAGCGACTCATCACTTCTACGGTCACTGGCCAGTCGGCGAAGCGGTCGCGGAAACTGTTGTAATGTTGCTGGGCGAGGAGGGTGGTCGGCACCAGA
The DNA here is from genome assembly GCA_030856525.1 of Pseudomonadota bacterium. GTDB lineage: Bacteria > Pseudomonadota > Gammaproteobacteria > Pseudomonadales > Pseudomonadaceae > Aquipseudomonas. The sequence continues at coordinate 872 of JALYPE010000082.1, forward strand.
ATTGCCACTTGGCGGCCACCGTGCACGGCAATGAACGCAGCGCGCATCGCCACTTCGGTCTTGCCGAAACCCACATCGCCGCACACCAGTCGATCCATCGGCTTCGGTGCGAGCATGTCGGCACGCACGGCTTCAATGGTGGTTTGCTGGTCCGGAGTTTCTTCAAACGGGAAGCCGGCACTGAACGTCGCGTAATCGGCTTTCGGATCGGCGAAGGCGTAACCTTCGCGAGCTGAGCGGCGCGCATAGATGTCGAGCAATTCGGCGGCGACATCGCGCACTTGCTCAGCCGCTTTGCGCTTGGCTTTTTGCCAGGTTTCCGAGCCGAGACGATGCAACGGGGCCAAGGCATCATCGCTGCCGGTGTAGCGGGCGATCAGGTGCAGGTTGGCCACCGGCACGTAAAGCTTGGCGTTCTCGGCGTATTCGAGGGTCAGGAATTCCGCGGCCTGGTTATCGATTTCCAGGATGGTCAGCCCGAGATAACGGCCTACGCCATGATCGATGTGCACCACCGGCGCGCCTTCGCGCAGCTCGGTGAGGTTTTTGATCACGGCATCATTATTGGCGTCGGTGCGTTTTTCGCGGCGACGGCGCTGCATCACGCGCTGCCCGAACAACGGGCTCTCGGCAATTAGCGCCAGGGCTGGATCGTCCAGGACCAATCCTTCGTCAAGCGGTGCGATGGTAATCGCCAGGCGCTCTTTGCTAGCGACGAAGTCCGGCCAGCTGTCGACGGTTTTCGGTCGTAACTTCAGGCGTTCGAGCAACTCCAGCAGCACTTCTCGACGGCCTGCGGACTCGGCGGTGAACAGCACGCGACCGGGGAACTCATCGAGGAAACCGGCCAGCGCCGCCAATGGCTGGGTCGCTTTGGCTTCGATGGCGAGGTCCGGCAAAGCGCGAGCCGGGAAGCGTTCACGGCCGACGCCGGTTTCCACGTCCTGCTGGCTGGCGACCACGCGCGGCCAGTTTTTCAGACGGGCAAAACAGTCTTCCACCGGCAGGAACAGCTCGGCGGGTGGCAATAAAGGGCGGGCCGGGTCGACGCGACGCTCTTCGTAACGATTGCGCACGTCGTTCCAGAAATTTTCTGCTGCCTGTTCGATGCCTGGCAGCGAGAACACTTGCGTGTCCTGCGGAAGGTAATCGAACAGCGTCGACGTTTCATCGAAGAACAGCGGCAGGTAATACTCGATGCCGGCCGGGGTAATCCCGCTGCTCAGGTCCTGGAAGATCGGGCAGCGCCGGAAGTCGACATCGAAGCGTTCGCGGAAGCGCGCCTTGAAACGCGTAACCGCATCCTTCTGCAGCGGAAACTCACGCGCCGGCAATAGGCGAACGGTGTCCACTTTGTCGATGGACCGCTGGTTTTCCGGATCGAATGTGCGCAGCGTTTCGATTTCGTCGTCGAACAAATCGATGCGGTAAGGCAGTTTGCTGCCCATCGGGAACAGGTCGATCAGCGAGCCGCGCACGGAGAATTCGCCGTGCTCGTACACCGTGTCGACATAACGGTAACCGCTGGCTTCAAGCCGGGTGCGCATTTGCTCGACGTCGAGCTTCTGCCCGATATCCAGAACCAGGCTGCTGCCGAGAAGGAATTTAGTCGGCGCCAGTCTGTGCAGGGCTGTGGTAATCGGCACCACCAGCACACCGTGGCTCAGCTCAGGCAGTCTATATAAGGCCGCGATGCGCTGGGAAATGATGTCCTGGTGCGGTGAAAACAGATCGTAGGGCAGGGTTTCCCAGTCCGGGAAATGCAGCACCGGCAAATCCGGGGCGAAGAAACCCAGCTCCTGCTCGAGCCGTTCGGCGCTCTGGCTGTCGGCGGTGAGCAGCAGGGTAAAGCGCTTGGCAGCGCTGGCTGCCTCGGCGATAGCCAGGCTCAGGGCGGCACCGGGCAGATTGCCCCAATGCTGTTTACCTGCCGCGGCAGGGAGTAGCGGTAGACGCAGAACGGGCACGGAAGGTTGAGCTCCAAGCGTTGCGACAAAGTCGGCAATTGTAACGGCCCCGAGTGCCGCCTGTCAGTTGCAGACTGTGCCTAATACGCACTTCGGATGAAATGTAGTGGTAAAGACAAAATCGCGCGGTTTTTTGTTCAAAAATGATGATTATGTAGTGGCAAAACCATCATGTGTTACGGAGGGTTACGGACACTCTGGCGATCTGTTCAAAAATTTGACTATCCTGCAGCCCCCGGTTTTACTGGGCTTGAGCGAAGCGTAAATTTTTTGAACAGAAAAATGTTACCGTTCGCGCGACAGGTGCACATTGCTACGAGGAACACTCGGCGGCATAATGTAGCCCCTTTTTTCTGCCCCTACATAGTGGAAGGTTCCCGTGACTCAGAAGCCCGACCAGTGTCTTGGTGAATGGATCGACCGTGAAGCACTCGCAGAAGCGATGATTCCGCTTATCGGTCAGCTCTACCGCAATAACAACGTGGTGAGCTCGATCTATGGCCGCAGCCTGATCAACCGTTCAGTCATTGCGATTCTCAAAGCTCACCGCTTTGCTCGTCACCGCCAGTCCGATGACAGCGAATTGTCCGTCCACGAAACATTTCCGCTGCTGAAGGCGATGAGCGAACTCAAGCTCGGCGCTGCTTCGGTAGACCTGGGCAAGCTGGCCGTCAAGTTCAAGGCCGAAGCCAATGGCCGTAACGCCGAGCAGTTTGTTCGTGAAGAACTGGCTGATGTCGTTGGCCAGCAAAACGTCAACGCTCGCAAGGGCACCGACGTTGTTCTCTACGGTTTCGGTCGTATCGGCCGTCTGCTGGCACGTATCCTGATCGAGAAGACCGGTGGCGGCGACGGCCTGCGTTTGCGCGCCATTGTCGTGCGCAAGGGTGCCGAAAACGATCTGGTCAAGCGCGCAAGCCTGCTGCGCCGCGACTCGGTGCATGGCCCGTTCGATGGCACCATCACCATCGACGAAGCCAACAACACCATCACCGCCAACGGCAACCTGATCCAGGTTATCTACGCGAAAAATCCTACCGAAGTGGACTACACCCAGTACGGCATCAAAGATGCGCTGCTGGTGGACAACACCGGTGTATGGCGTGATGCCGACGGTCTGGGCCAGCACCTGGCCTGCCCGGGCATTGATCGCGTTGTCCTGACTGCGCCTGGCAAAGGCAAGCTGAAGAACATCGTTCACGGCATCAACCACGGCGAAATCACCGCGGACGACAAAATCGTTTCCGCGGCATCCTGCACCACCAACGCCATCGTGCCGGTGCTGAAGGCTGTCAACGACAAGTTCGGCATCGTCAATGGTCACGTTGAAACGGTTCACTCGTACACCAACGACCAGAACCTGATCGACAACTTCCACAAAGGCGATCGCCGTGGCCGTAGCGCCGCGTTGAACATGGTCATCACCGAAACCGGTGCTGCCACTGCCGCTGCCAAGGCACTGCCTGAACTGGCTGGCAAGCTTACCGGTAACGCGATCCGCGTTCCGACGCCGAACGTGTCGATGGCCATTCTCAACC
>JALYPE010000083.1 GCA_030856525.1 Pseudomonadota bacterium
ACCGTCGGGAACTGCCAGAAGTCCGGCATGAGCCTTGGATGCGGGTAGTTTATCCAGCAAGGTGTCGAGGGTTGTCTCAGTCGAGTCAGCACCCAGTGTCACGAAGCGTGACGTGATATGCGCACCGATCTGATCGGCGACGTGTCCGCCATGTCCGGTCACAGCCACCACCGGACAATCGTCCAGGCTCATGCAGTGGAGCAAATGCGACGATCGCCGTGGCATCGCCGGATGCATGCGGTTCAGAACTGGCGAGGTACAGCAGCGGGTTTTCGCTGGCACAGGCGGCAGGACTAAAGTGCAGCGGCCATGCATTGATTCGGGTGTGAGCGCCATCGACTTGCGACTGCTTGTTGGCGCGCACAACCCAAACGTATCTGGCCGTTCCGGGATCTCGTTCCAGTCGATTGGCGATGTCGATCATGATGCAGAGCGGAGAGCAAAAACCCACGGTGTGCTGCTGCGTCATGCTGCGGAATTTATCGATGCAGGCCTGAATAACCTGGAGACTTTCGCATTCAGCCTCAGGATCGCGATACTCCGGGCACATCCATGTTGATCTTGCGCCACGCCGCTTGGGCAAAACTGTAAACGGAAAATGCGATCAGGCCCAACGCGATAATCATCAATATGACCGCGCCTGCCGGCAGGTTCTGCAGGGCATCGAGCGCATCTTTCATGCCCGGCGGGTCCATGGCTTTATAGGCCGAGCCGCTGACCAGCAGTAACACGGCAATTTCGATGAAGACCACGCCTCGGGCAATCAGGCCGAATCGCGAAACCGGACGCACATAACGCATCACGTCTTCATCCGCTTCGAAGTACTTCTCGAACGTCGCCTTCCAGCCTTTGATGATATGAGCGATGCCGACGCCCAATGGCACCAGTGCGATGAGGTAAACCAACACGTTCGAATATTCCCAGGACAGCAGGCTGGCCAGCAGGTCCTTGGTCTGACCACCTCCGGAATCGCCCGAGCTCTTGCGCCCACTGACGAGCAGACCCAGGGCAAAAAACGCCAGTGCGCCGTTAAACAGACCGCCGGCCAGCAATCCCGTACGTATCACCAGCCCTTTTAGTTCCTTGCCGTGATGATCGACGTCGCGGGTCGCTTGCAGCACACGCCAAGCGGCGAACGCCAGCAGGCCCGCCACTACCAGCCCGACCAGAATGTAACCGAACGGCTGGCTCAACAATGCTTCCAGACTTTTGTGACTATCCTTGGGTTTAGTCGAGTCTTGGGCCGCCAGTAACGCGAAGATCCCGACGATCAGGTAAATAACGCCTCGCGCGGCATAACCGCCGCGTGCGAGAACAACCAGGCCTTGATGAGCGGACATACGTTTGATTCCAGAAAAAGTATTACTGGATAAGACCCGTAAACCCGCAAGGCGTTCGAAAAAATCAACGTAAGACTCACGCCTGTCGCGCCGCCGCATTCACCGTGAAAGAGCGCTGGCGCGGTCCTCATGCCTTTGTTCATACGGTAGGCGATCATTCGTCGGAGTAAAAGCAAGCATCAAGTAAACAGATACGACCTCTATGTCCTGAAAGCGCCATCGCCGCGAACTTCATCCGATCAATTCGGTCGACCAGTCAGCGGCTTCCTTTCGCACGACGATCCAGAAATACTTACAACAATGGTGATCGCGATGAATTGTCTTATTTGTGTCAGCGCTGCACAGCGCATTCAGTGTCATGGGCCTTGGGAGGAACGGGACTGTCCTGACTGCGGGCGCTATCGGGTGTCCGATGAACTGGTTCTCGCGCTGATCGACCAAGGACAAATCTTCGACATCGCGAAAACCCGAGGCTGGCTTGACAGCCAACGGATGCAAGTGGCTATCCCGGCAATCGTAAAAAGCGAGGCGCTGCTGGTTTCTTGAATTTATTGCGCAACCACACGTTGCTTCAAAAGCGATCGAGTCGGTAGGGGTGCAGCGCGGGCAAACCGGACTTCGCAGAACCCGCTGTCACCAGTCCACCAATCAGCTCGGCAGTCACCGCCGCCTGGGTCAAGCCCAGATGCTGGTGCCCGAACGCCAACAGCACCTTGCCGTCACACACCCGGTCGATGACTGGCAGGGAG
>JALYPE010000104.1 GCA_030856525.1 Pseudomonadota bacterium
GCATCATGGCGGTCAACGGCCAGGAAGCCGGGGTGCGTTTCGGCAATCTCGACCATCTCAGCTACGTTGGCGGTAATGACACAAACTTCCCGGCGATCTTCAATTGGCCGGTTGTCGAAGGCAGTTATTTCACTCAGGACGATGAACGCAACGCCGCCGCTGTTGCGGTAATCGGTCACAAAGTGCGGACCAGACTGCTCAAGGACGTGGCCAACCCGATCGGCCAGTACATCCTGATCGAAAACGTGCCGTTCCAGGTGGTCGGAGTGCTGGCGGAAAAAGGCGCCAGCTCCGGCGACAGTGACAGCGACGACCGCATCGCCATTCCGTATTCCGCCGCCAGCGTTCGCTTGTTCGGTACCCACGACCCGGAATACGTGGCCATCGCGGCTGCTGATGCACGCAAGGTCAAAGAGGCGGAAGCCGCCATCGAGCAGTTGATGCTGCGCCTGCACAATGGCAAAAAGGATTTTGAACTGACCAATAACGCCGCGATGATCCAGGCCGAAGCGCGCACGCAAAATACCCTGTCGCTGATGCTCGGTTCGATCGCCGCGATCTCGCTGTTGGTAGGCGGCATCGGCGTGTTGAACATCATGCTCATGACCGTGCGCGAACGCACTCGCGAGATCGGTATCCGCATGGCCACCGGCGCACGTCAGCGTGACATCCTGCGCCAGTTCCTCACCGAGGCGCTGATGCTCTCGGTCGTTGGCGGCGTTGCCGGGATTGCCCTGGCACTGATCGTTGGCGGCGTGCTGATTCTCAGCGAAGTGGCGGTCGCGTTCTCCCTGATAGCGGTGCTCGGTGCCTTTGGCTGCGCGCTGGTTACCGGTGTTGTTTTCGGCTTCATGCCCGCCCGCAAAGCTGCCCGGCTCGACCCGGTCACGGCCCTCACCAGTGAATGATCTCTCGATGAAACCGCAACTGAGTGTGCTGACCCTTTGCCTGTTGCTCGGCGCGTGCGCCAGTCCTGACCCGCGGCCGGAGAGCGGCATCGCGCCGCCCGCCTCCTGGCAGTCGGCGCACGGTGAAAGCGCCGTGTCGAGCAACGCCCGGTGGTGGACGCAGTTTGGCAGCCCGCAGCTCGATGAGTTGATTGAACAGGCGCGCGTCGGCAGCTTCGACCTGGCCGCCGCCATCGCGCGGGTACGGCAGGCACAGGCTGAAACGGTGGTTGCCGGAGGTTCGCAACTACCCGAAGTCAACGCTGCCATGAACGCCAACCGGCAAAAACTGCTGCGTGGCAACGGTTACAGCCAGCTCGATGCCGACAGTGACGACAAGGCCGTTGATTACTTCAACGCCAGCCTCAGCGCCAGTTACGAGATTGACTTTTGGGGCGGTCAACGGGCGTCACGTGACAGTGCGCAACTCGCTTTGCAGGCCAGCGAATTCGATCAGGCAACAGTGGAATTGACGCTGCTCAGCGGAGTAGCCAATACCTATGCGCAGACGTTGGCGCTGCGTGAGCAAAGTCGCATCGCCGAGCTGAACCTGGCGAACGCGCAGCACGTATTGAAACTGGTGCAGACGCGTTTTGACTCAGGCTCTGCATCGGCGCTGGAGTTGGCGCAGCAAAAGAGCCTGGTGGCGGCGCAACAACGGCAATTGCCGACGGTGCAGCAGCAGGCGCAGGACGCCTTGATCAGTCTGGCTGCCCTCCTCGGCCGGCCGGTTCAGCAACTGGCGGTGCGTCAAGAGCGTCTTGATCAACTGTCATGGCCGACCATCGCGACTGGCGTGCCCAGCGAACTGCTCACTCGGCGTCCGGACATCGCCCGGGCGGAGGCGCAACTGTCCGCCGCACAAGCCGACGTTGTCGTCGCCCGTGCGGCGATGCTGCCGAAGGTGACCTTGAGCGCAGAACTGGGCTCGGGGGCAGATCGGGCGGCGGACATTTTGCGCAGCCCTTTCTATAACCTCACTGCCGGTTTGCTTGCGCCGATATTCAACAACGGTCGCTTGAGCGCCGAGCGCGATAAGGCGAAGGCCCGCCAGGAAGAACTGCTGGAGACGTATCGCGGGGCGATTATCAACGGCTTTGCCGACGTGGAAAAAGCCCTCAACAGCATCCGCGGGCTGGATGCACAGCGCCAATGGCAAAGCGAAGAGCTCACCCAGGCGCAAACCGCATTCACTCTCGCGCAAAGCCGTTATCAGGCCGGTGCCGAAGATTTGCTGACCGTACTGGAAACCCAGCGCACGCTGTATGCCGCGCAGGATTTGAATGTGCAGCTGCGGTTGTCCAGGCTGCAGGCGAGCATTGCACTGTACAAGGCGCTTGGGGGTGGGTGGCAGGTGTTGTGATTATCAGCGCCTGCGAATTCGCTATCGCGAGCAGGCTCGCTCCTACAGTTGGCCGGGTTTATCCAGACAACCCGGTCGACTGTGGGAGCAGGCTTGCTCGCGAAGAACGTTAGCCGGTCTACGGGTTTAAGTGGTAATCGGCTTGCTCTTCAGATGCCGCGCATACCAAGGTCGTGGCGGCACTTTCCTGAATAAATCGGCCAGTTTCTTCTCGTCTTCACCAAAGGTGATCCGCAACGCCAGTTTCATGGTTTCCGGGTCCATCTCAACCGACTTGTCGGCCTGCAGCCCCGGCGTAGTGCTGCAGCCGTGCGTGTCTGGCCCCAGCCACGGGTCTGCGATCTCGACCCAGCGTCCAGGCGCAAACCAGGCCACGCCATTGACTTCGAGCCGACTGACCTCGCCCGGGTGAAAACGCTCATGGGCGCGGAACCAGTCCTCGAGACGGTCGTCGATCCAGCCGTGAAAATGCCAGAACACCGGGTTTACATGGGATGAAAACGGGTCGCCAAGAAAATCGTTTTCCGCCGCGAACCAGCGCGCGGAAAAGTCTGCGGTGTCTCGGGCAAACGGCACTGGCTGGCCGTTGGACGGGTCACGTGGCACCGACGCCCAGCGCATGTGCAGCCAGTCATGCAACCCCAGCTCGACCTCCGAACCGAACTGCCCCAAGGTCAGCTTTGCCAGGTAACGCGGGTCACGGTAGCGCGATTCCCACACCTGAAAATTGCTATGGTAAGTCTCGGCAGTCTTGATGTCGCTGACCCATTGCGAGTACTCGGCATCGTCGTCGGCCAGCCAGGCCGGTGGCAGCGCGGTGCCGTCGTGGTTATCGCAGTAGTTGGCGAAACCGATGCGATCCCGGGCCAGTTCCGGCTGAGGTAACGGAAAGTGCTGCCATGACGGTAAATCCTGCATCGAACGGGCCGTGCCCAGCATGTGCCGGTGCATGAAGAAAAAGTCTACGCCCGAGCCATTGCGATCCTTGCGCGCTCCTCGGGCATCACGTTCGTTGTCTCTTGGGCCTGGCTGCCAGCCAATGCCTCGCAAGGCGTTGCGCTTGTCCTCGGAGAGGCTGTGCCATTTGTCGCGCGAGGCATGCCAGAGCTGGTGAAACAGCCGATGTTCGGCGGACACCAGCCAGGCCAGCAGTGGCGCGTTGAGACCGGTCCGCTCGCGAGCTTCGGGAAAAACCCGTTTGACCGCAATGAAGCGATTGTCCTGCGCAGTCATTATCAGTGGGCGGTCGAGGTTCAACACCCGACCACTGAGCGTGCCGCTGCCGGCATTGCCGAACCCGGCCCAGACTTCGTCCAGGGTCATGCTGAATTCGTAATCCGGTGAGCCATTTGCGGTGTTGGCATTGACCAGCCGCCAGCTCAATTCAGACGGCTCGGCTTGCGCCAGATCGCCCAGCACCCGATAGCGTGGCTCCTCATCCGAACGCAAGCGCTGAGCGGTGTCGAGGAACCCGACCAGGCCGCGGCCTTTATGGCCGACATCGAGAAACACTTCCAGCCCGTCCCGTGGCAGGCCTTCAATACCGGCGTCACGTCCTTCGAAACGAATCTGCCAGACACCGCGTAATGCGTTCGCCAACTGCTGGCCGGCGATACCCGCCACATCAAATGAAGCTTCGCCGGGGGTGATCGCCGGATCCGGTTTCGTCCATTCGCGATGCCCATAAAATGCCGCAGGCACGGCGGCGCCGGTCAGCGCCAGGCCTGCCATGAACCATCGTCGAGAAATCCTCATCGCCCTACCTGTGTCAGCCATGGAGCAGGCTTTATCCAAGCTAGAACGTTTGTTGCCTGCAAAAATTTAAAAGCGTCGCCAGCAGGCCGGCTCCCACAAGGATCAGGTGAACACCGAAGATCCCCTGTGGGAGCGAGCCTGCTCGCGATGGGGTCATCCGCCCCCCTAAATTTCCAAACGGGCCGCTCGTTCCTCCCAGATAGCAAAGGCCCCTGCGCCCGCAGCGGGGCGGCGAACCTGACTGAGATGGCAATGACAAAACCTCGTTCGAAAAAGGCTTTCTACATCGGCCTGCCCTTGGCGCTGGCCATCGTTGGCGGGGCAGGCTTTGCGGCCTGGGATAATGGGTTCAACGCTAACCCCGGCTACCCGGTTGCAGTGATGAAACAGGCGGATGAGCTGCAAGAGCGCATCCTTTCGTTCGACAGCCACATCACCGTGCCGATGGATTTCGGCACGGCCGGCAACGAAGCCGACAAGGACGGCAGCGGGCAATTTGACCTGGTCAAGACGGGGCGCGGTCGTCTGTCCGGCGCGGCCCTGACGATCTTTGGCTGGCCGGAAATCTGGAACGGCGCCAACGCCCCGCACCGCCCCACCGCCGGTTTCGTCGACGAAGCCCGTTTCGAGCAGGAAACCCGCTACAAAATCATCAGCACCATGGTTCGTGACTTCCCCAATCAGGTCGCCATCGCCTACACCCCGGACGATTTCCGTCGCCTGCACGGCGAAGGCAAGTTCGCGATCTTCATCAGCATGCTCAATGCCTATCCGCTGGGCGACGATGTCAATGCTCTGGACAAATGGGCCGCTCGCGGCATGCGCATGTTCGGCTTCAGTTACGTGGGCAACAACGCCTGGGCGGATTCTTCACGACCGCTGCCGTTCTTCAATGATTCGCGCGACGCCCTGGGTGGCCTGTCGGAGATTGGCAAACAAGCGGTGCGACGCTTGAACGATCTGGGCGTGATCATCGATGTGTCGCAGATGTCGACCAAGGCCCTGGAACAAGTTGCCCGGCTGAGCCGCACGCCGATGGTCGCCTCGCATTCGGCACCGCGTGCGCTGGTGGACATTCCGCGCAACCTCAGTGATCAGGAAATGCGACTGATCAAAAACAGCGGCGGCGTGGTGCAGATTGTCGGTTTCCCGACGTACATCAAGCCGCTGAGCCAAACCACGCGAGACAAACTCAACGCCCTGCGCGCGCGCTTCGACCTGCAACCGCTGCAAGGCCTGGAGATGGCGTTGATGCCGGGTGATCCGATCATCACCGTCTGGTCCGAACAGCGCTTCGGCGAATACGCCAGCCAGCTTTACGCGATTGTCGACGAAGAGCCGAAAGCCACGCTTAAGGACTACGGTGACGCGATCGACTACGCGGTGAAGAAAATCGGCATCGACCACGTCGGCATCAGCTCCGACTTCAATGACGGCGGCGGTCTGAATGGCTGGAAGGATGTTAGCGAAGCACGCAACGTGACCGCCGAGCTGATCAGCCGTGGCTACAGCGAGGCCGATATCGCCAAGCTCTGGGGCGGTAACTTCCTGCGGGTCTGGGACCAGGTGCAGGCGTCGTCCAGACCGCTGGCGAAAAACTGATTGCTCTTTGCAGAAGCGAACCGACTCATGACTAATCGTCGATCTTTCCTCAAGCAGGCCGGTATTCTAGCGGCTGGCCTGCCCCTCAGTTCTGCCGTGAACCTGCCAGCGCTGGCTGCCAATTCACAGCCACTGCCCCAAGACAAATGGGCGCAATTGCGCCTGTTGTTCGAACAGGATCCGGACTACCTGCACTTTGCCAACTTTCTGCTCACGTCCCACCCTCGGCCGGTGCGTGAGGCCATTGAACGCCACCGCGCCAACCTCGATCGCAACCCGGGCCTGGCGATGGACTGGGACCTGGGCGAAAGCGAAAAACGCGAGCAAGCAGTTCGCATCTGGGCCGGTCGCTACCTTAAGGCCAGGCCCGAACAAATTGCCCTGACCGGCAGCACCACCGAAGGCCTGTCGCTGATCTACGGCGGCATTCATGTGCGCCCGGACCAGGAAATCCTCACCAGCGAGCACGAGCACTACGCAACCAACTACGCCCTGGGCTATCGCCAGCAAAAGGACGGGGGCAAGGTGCGCAAGCTCAAGCTGTTCGAGAACAGCCACAACGTGTCGGCCGATGAGGTGGTGGGTTCGATTGCCAAAGGTATCCGCGCCGAGACCCGTGTACTGGGCATGACTTGGGTGCAGTCCGGCAGCGGCGTGAAACTGCCGATTGGCGAGATTGGCAAGCTGGTGGAGGAGCAGAATCGCCATCGCGAGGAAAAGGACCGCATCCTCTATGTGGTCGATGGCGTCCACGGTTTCGGTGTCGAAGACCTCGACTTCCCCGACATGCATTGCGATTTCTTCATCGCAGGCACTCACAAATGGATGTTCGGCCCGCGTGGCACCGGGATCATCTGCGCCCGCTCCACCGAGCTCAAGGACGTTACGCCGACGATTCCGACCTTCTCCGAAGCGACCACGTTCTCGACCATCATGACCCCTGGCGGTTATCACAGCTTCGAACACCGCTGGGCCTTGGACGAAGCGTTCAAGCTGCACCTGGAACTGGGCAAGTCCGAGGTGCAGACGCGCATCCACGCACTTAATACTTATGCGAAAAACCGCCTGCTGGAAGACCCTCGGGTCGAACTGGTCACGCCAAAGAGCCCGGACCTGTCCGCCGGTTTCACTTTCTTCCGGATCAAAGACCGCGACTGCGAAAAAACCGTGGCCCAGTTGATGCAAAACCGCGTGGTCTGCGACTCGGTGGACCGCGACGTCGGCCCGGTGATCCGCATAGCGCCCGGGTTGCTCAACACAGAAAACACTATTGACCGGTTCATTGCCGTGCTGAGCCAGATCGCCTGACCCTGCGGCACGGAAGTTTTTGTAGTTTGAGAGCTTCTGCGGCAAAGAAGCTTTTGTGGCTTGAGGGCTTCTGTGGCAAAGGGGCTTTTGTGGCGAGGGGGTTTACCCCCGTTCGGCTGCGAAGCAGTCGCAAGACCTGCTGGCACAGTGTATCTGGAGAAATGCTGGCCCGGCTGTGCCACCCAACGGGGGTAACCCCCCTCGCCACAGAAGCCCATCACCCAGTGACCCCGTTTTCTATTAAATCGAGACGACAGATGAACCGAGATTTTTTAAGCATACCCCTCAAGGCTCTGGCCTTCACTGCGCTCCTCGCCGGTCTGCTGCCGGCCACCGCCCACGCCACTACCGCGCAACCCGCAAAGGTATTCAAGGACTGCCGCGACTGCCCGGAAATGGTCGTGCTGCCGGCCGGCACCTTCACCATGGGCACGCCGGACGCAGAAGTCGGTCGTGAACCAGACGAAAGTCCGATGCACGAAGTGACCTTTGCCAAACCGTTCGCCATGAGCCGATTCCAGGTCACCGCCGGTGAATGGGACAGCTACGTGCGCGAGAGCGGCGTGACCATCGCCAACGGCGATACTCGGCCGGGTCGAGAATGCGTCGCGAGCAAACCGCGTTACCCGCAAGGTCCGCGTCAACCGGCGGTGTGCATGAGCTTTGATGACGTGAAAAACTATGTTGCCTGGCTCTCGAAAAAGACCGGGCAGCAGTATCACATGGTCAGCGAATCTCAACGCGAATACGCCGCGCGCGGCGGCAGCAAAGGACCGTTCCCCTTCCCGTTCGATGAAGGCAAGGAATACAGCATCAGTCAGCATGCCAACACCTACGGGCCGGCGGACGGTTATAGCTACAGTTCGCCGGCCGGCAGCTATCCACCCAACGCGTTCGGTCTGTACGACATGCATGGCAATGTCTACGAGTGGGTCGAAGACTGCGAGCACCCCAACTACATTGGCGCTCCAACCGACGGCAGCGCCTGGGTCGAACCCGAATGCGAGGCGGTGCGCATACGCGGCAACGACTGGGGCGAAGCGCCAGTGTTCTCTCGCTCCGGCAACCGCAACAGCCAGTACCCGCAAGAACGTGGCGACTGGATCGGGTTCCGCATCGTGCGTGATCTGTAAACCACACCTCTTAACCTGTGGGAGCGAGCCAGCTCGCGATGGCGGACTCACACTCGACATTTGTATCGATTGGAAGTCAGTCATCGCGAGCAGGCTCGCTCCTGCAGGGAAATGGGTCGTGTCAGTGATTCCTGCAATTGCCCCGCCGCGTCTCACCGCCAATCGGCCACCTTGTAAATTCCCCACTCGATCAGACGTTCTACTGGGTATCTGCCTTTATACCCAAGGAACTGTCTTCCATGACCCAGCCTCCCCGTGGCGCCATCGGCGAGTTGTTCGCCCTGTTGAAACCGTTCCGGCTCATCGTCGCCGCGTCCATTTTTCTGGGCATGGTCGGCGGCATGAGCGTCACGGTGCTGCTGGCGACCATCAACAATGCCCTGCATTCGGACACCGGCCTGACCCAAGGCGTGGTCACCTTGTTCGCCGGCCTGTGCCTGCTGGCGCTCCTGAGCTCGATCTGTTCGGACATCGGCACCAATTACGTCGGCCAGCACATCATTGCCAAATTGCGCAAACAGCTTGGGGAAAAGGTCCTGTCGGCACCCATCGAACAAATCGAACGCTATCGCAGCCATCGCTTGATTCCGGTACTGACCCACGACGTCGACACCATCAGTGACTTCGCCTTCGCCTTCGCCCCACTGGCGATTTCCCTCACCGTGACGCTGGGCTGCATGGGCTATCTGGCCATCCTGTCGTGGCCAATGTTCCTGATCATGGTCGCCGCAATCCTGATCGGCAGCGCAATCCAGGCTTACGCCCAGAGCAAAGGTGTGCAGGGTTTCATGGCCGCCCGTGACGCTGAAGACGAGCTGCAAAAGCATTACAACGCAATTGCAGATGGCGCCAAGGAATTGCGCATCCACCGTCCGCGTCGCCAGCGCATGTTTGTTTCGGGTATCCAGGCCACAGCCGAATTCATCTGCAAGACCCAGGTCCGCTCGGTCAATACCTTCGTGATCGCCAAGACCTTCGGCTCGATGCTGTTTTTCGTGGTCATCGGCCTGGTGCTGGCGCTGCAATCCTTTTGGCCAAGCGCCGACAAGACCGTCATGAGCGGCTTCGTGCTGGTGCTGCTGTACATGAAAGGTCCGCTGGAACATTTGATCAGCACATTGCCGATTGTCAGCCGCGCGCAGATTGCCTTCCGCCGGATTGCCGAGTTGTCCGAACAGTTTTCCACCCCCGAACCGCACTTGTTGCTCAGCGATAAGGGCAACGTAAAGCAAGCCGTGCATGAGCTGACAC
>JALYPE010000286.1 GCA_030856525.1 Pseudomonadota bacterium
CCATCTGCGCCTCGATCGAGAGCGGCACGTGGACCGCCATCTGATCGCCGTCGAAGTCGGCGTTGAAAGTTCCGCAAACCAAAGGATGGAGCTGAATCGCTTTACCTTCGATGAGGACCGGCTCGAACGCCTGGATTCCCAAACGATGCAGAGTCGGAGCGCGGTTGAGGAGCACGGGATGCTCTTTCACCACTTCATCGAGAATATCCCAAACTTCTTCCTTCTCTTTTTCCACCATCTTCTTCGCGCTCTTAATCGTGGTTACGTAACCACGCTCTTCAAGCTTTTTGAAAATAAATGGCTTAAAGAGCTCAAGCGCCATCTTCTTAGGCAGACCGCACTGGTGCAGACGCAGGGTCGGGCCTACGGTAATTACCGAACGACCGGAGTAGTCAACACGCTTACCGAGCAGGTTCTGACGGAAACGACCTTGCTTACCCTTGATCATGTCAGCCAGGGATTTCAGAGGACGCTTGTTCGAACCCGTGATAGCGCGGCCACGACGACCGTTGTCGAGCAGTGCATCGACAGCTTCCTGCAACATACGCTTTTCGTTGCGCACGATGATGTCCGGAGCGGACAGATCAAGCAGGCGCTTCAAGCGGTTGTTACGGTTGATCACTCGACGATACAGATCGTTGAGGTCGGAAGTCGCGAAGCGACCGCCATCCAGCGGGACCAGTGGACGCAGATCTGGCGGCAGAACCGGCAGAACGGTCAGCACCATCCATTCTGGAAGGTTGCCGGAACCCTGGAAGGCTTCCATCAACTTCAGACGCTTGGACAGCTTCTTGATTTTGGTTTCGGAGTTGGTTTGCGGAATTTCTTCACGCAGACGGCCAATCTCGTGTTCCTGGTCGATAGCGTGCAGCAGTTCGCGGACAGCCTCGGCACCCATGCGGGCATCGAAATCGTCGCCGAACTCTTCCAGCGCTTCGAAGTACTGCTCGTCGTTCAGCAGCTGACCTTTCTCAAGAGTGGTCATGCCTGGATCGATAACGACATAGCTCTCGAAATAGAGAACACGTTCGATATCACGCAGGGTCATGTCCATCAGCAAACCGATACGCGACGGCAGCGATTTCAGGAACCAGATGTGGGCTACCGGAGAAGCCAGCTCAATGTGCGCCATGCGCTCACGACGAACCTTGGCCAGTGCAACTTCAACGCCGCACTTCTCGCAGATCACACCACGGTGCTTCAAGCGCTTGTACTTACCGCACAGGCACTCGTAATCCTTTACCGGGCCAAAGATCTTGGCGCAGAACAGGCCGTCACGTTCAGGTTTGAACGTACGGTAGTTGATGGTTTCCGGCTTTTTAACTTCGCCGAACGACCACGAACGGATCATCTCAGGCGATGCCAATCCAATACGGATGGCGTCGAACTCTTCGACTTGACCCTGGTTTTTCAGCAAATTCAGTAGGTCTTTCAAGGCCTTTCCTCCTGGCGGAGCAGAGAGCGGGCAATCCTGCCCCGCTCTCGATTCGCGTCACGTGTTATTCGGTTTCCAGATCGATATCGATGCCGAGGGAACGAATTTCCTTGATCAACACGTTGAAAGACTCGGGCATGCCCGGCTCCATACGGTGATCGCCGTCCACGATGTTTTTGTACATCTTGGTACGACCGTTCACATCGTCCGACTTCACTGTGAGCATTTCTTGCAGAGTGTAAGCAGCACCGTATGCTTCCAGTGCCCAGACCTCCATCTCCCCGAAACGCTGACCACCGAACTGTGCCTTACCACCCAGCGGCTGCTGGGTAACCAGGCTGTACGAACCGGTAGAACGAGCGTGCATCTTGTCGTCTACCAAGTGGTTCAGCTTCAGCATGTACATGTAGCCAACAGTAACCGGGCGCTCGAACTTGTTGCCGGTACGGCCGTCAGTCAGCTGCATCTGGCCGCTTTCCGGCAGGTCTGCCAGTTTCAGCATGGCCTTGATTTCGCTTTCCTTGGCACCGTCGAACACTGGAGTGGCCATTGGAACGCCGCCACGCAGGTTCTTCGCCAAATCCAGGATTTCCTGGTCGGAGAAGCTATCCAGATCTTCGTTACGACCGCCGATCTGGTTGTAGATCTCGTCGAGGAATTTACGAAGCTCGGCGACTTTGCGCTGCTCTTCGATCATCCGGTTGATCTTCTCGCCCAACCCTTTAGCCGCGAGGCCAAGGTGAGTTTCGAGGATCTGACCAACGTTCATACGCGATGGTACGCCCAACGGGTTGAGGACGACGTCGACCGGTGTGCCATTGGCATCGTGCGGCATGTCTTCAACCGGCATGATCACGGAGACCACACCTTTGTTACCGTGACGACCGGCCATCTTGTCGCCCGGCTGGATGCGACGACGGATTGCCAGGTAGACCTTGACGATTTTCAGCACGCCTGGAGCCAGGTCATCGCCCTGCTGCAGTTTGCGCTTCTTGTCTTCGAACTTGTCGTCCAGCAGACGGCGGCGATCAACGATGTAGGCCTGAGCCTTCTCGAGCTGCTCGTTCAGAGCATCTTCAGCCATGCGCAGTTTGAACCACTGACCATGTTCAAGACCGTCGAGAACTTCGTCGGTGATTTCCTGACCTTTCTTCAGGCCGGCGCCGCCTTCAGCCTTGTGGCCTACCAGGGCAGAACGCAGACGTTCGAAGGTCGCGCCTTCAACGATACGGAACTCTTCGTTCAGGTCCTTGCGGATCTCGTCGAGTTGAGTCTTCTCGATCGACAGTGCACGAGCATCACGCTCAACGCCGTCGCGGGTGAAGACCTGCACGTCGATGACAGTACCTTTGGTGCCGGTAGGCACACGCAGGGAAGTGTCTTTAACGTCGCTGGCTTTTTCACCGAAGATGGCACGCAGCAGCTTCTCTTCCGGAGTCAGCTGGGTCTCGCCTTTCGGAGTGACCTTACCTACCAGAATGTCGCCTGCGCCTACTTCAGCACCTACATAAACGATACCGGCTTCGTCCAGTTTGTTCAGTGCAGCTTCACCCACGTTAGGGATGTCTGCAGTGATTTCCTCAGGCCCAAGCTTGGTGTCACGCGCCACACAGGTCAGTTCCTGAATGTGGATCGTGGTGAAGCGATCTTCCTGAACCACACGCTCGGACAGGCAGATGGAGTCTTCGAAGTTGAAGCCGTTCCATGCCATGAACGCGATGCGCATGTTCTGACCCAGAGCCAGCTCACCCATGTCGGTGGACGGACCATCGGCCATGATGTCGCTACGCTGAACCCGATCACCCTTACGCACCAGCGGACGCTGGTTGATGCAGGTGTTCTGGTTGGAGCGGGTGTATTTGGTCAGGTTGTAGATGTCGACACCAGCTTCGCCGGTTTCAACTTCGTCATCAGCAACACGAACCACGATACGGCTGGCGTCGACGGAATCGATAACACCGCCACGACGAGCCACGACGCAAACGCCGGAGTCACGAGCTACGTTACGCTCCATGCCGGTACCGACCAGCGGCTTGTCAGCGCGCAAGGTTGGTACAGCTTGACGCTGCATGTTCGAACCCATCAACGCACGGTTGGCGTCATCGTGCTCGAGGAACGGGATCAGCGACGCGGCTACCGAAACTACCTGTTTCGGTGATACGTCCATCAAGGTGACGTCTTCCGGCGCCTTGACAGTGAACTCGTTCAGGTGACGCACAGCTACCAGCTCGTCGATCAGGACTTTCTTGTCGTTCATCGTGGCCGAAGCCTGAGCGATCACGTGATCAGCTTCTTCGATGGCGGACAGGAAAACGATCTCGTCGGTGACCAGAGCGTCTTTCACCACACGGTACGGGCTCTCGAGGAAGCCGTACTGGTTGGTGCGCGCATAGGCGGCCAGGGAGTTGATCAGACCGATGTTCGGACCTTCCGGAGTTTCAATCGGGCATACACGACCATAGTGAGTCGGGTGTACGTCACGCACTTCAAAGCCAGCACGCTCACGAGTCAAACCGCCAGGGCCGAGTGCAGACACACGACGCTTGTGGGTGATCTCGGACAGCGGGTTGTTCTGGTCCATGAACTGGGACAGCTGGCTGGAACCGAAGAACTCTTTCACCGCTGCAGCCACTGGCTTGGCGTTGATCAGGTCTTGCGGCATCAGGCCTTCGCTTTCAGCCATCGACAGACGCTCTTTGACCGCACGCTCAACACGTACCAGGCCAACGCGGAACTGGTTCTCGGCCATTTCGCCTACGCAGCGAACACGGCGGTTACCCAGGTGGTCGATGTCATCGACAATGCCTTTACCGTTACGGATGTCGACCAGAGTCTTCAGAACCGCGACGATGTCTTCCTTGCACAACACGCCCGAACCTTCGATCTCGGTACGACCGATACGACGGTTGAACTTCATCCGGCCGACCGCAGACAGGTCATAGCGCTCAGGGCTGAAGAACAGGTTGTTGAACAGAGTCTCGGCAGCGTCTTTGGTTGGCGGCTCGCCTGGACGCATCATGCGATAGATCTCGACCAGCGCTTCCAATTGGTTGCTGGTGGAATCGATCTTCAGAGTGTCGGAGACGAACGGACCGCAGTCGATATCGTTGGTGTACAGAGTTTCGATACGAACAACCTGGGACTTGGCGATTTTTGCCAGGATCTCGGTGTTCAGCTCGGTGTTGCACTCTGCCAGGATTTCGCCGGTTGCCGGGTGCACAATGACCTTGGCAGTCGTGCGACCAAGGACGTACTCCAAAGGCACTTCCAGAGTCTTGAGGCCGGCCTTCTCGATCTGGTTGATGTGGCGCGCAGTAATACGACGACCAGCCTCAACGATGACCTTGCCCTTCTCGTCCTGAATATCAAGAACGGCAATTTCACCACGCAGACGCGAAGCAATCAGTTCCAGACTGAGGGTTTCGCCGCTCAGATGGAAAACGTTGGTGGTGTAGAACGCGTCGAGCACTTCTTCAGTGGTATAGCCGAGCGCGCGCAGCAGTACCGATGCAGGCAGCTTGCGACGACGGTCGATACGCACGAATACGCAGTCTTTCGGGTCGAACTCGAAGTCCAGCCACGAACCGCGGTATGGAATGATGCGCGCGGAGTACAGCAGTTTGCCGGAGCTATGCGTCTTGCCGCGGTCGTGGTCGAAGAACACGCCCGGGGAACGGTGCAGCTGGGAAACGATTACACGCTCGGTACCGTTGATTACGAAGGTACCGTTTTCCGTCATCAGGGGAATTTCACCCATGTAGACTTCTTGCTCTTTGATGTCCTTGATCGCTTTGTTCGACGACTCTTTGTCGAAAATGATCAGGCGCACTTTTACCCGCAAAGGTACGGCGTAAGTTACACCGCGCAACACGCATTCTTTGACATCAAATGCCGGTTCGCCCAGGCGATAACCGACGTACTCCAGCGCAGCATTGCCGGAGTAGCTGATGATCGGGAAAACGGATTTGAAGGCCGCATGCAGGCCCACGTCGCGGAACTGATCTTTAGTCGCTCCCGCCTGCAAGAATTCACGATACGAATCCAGCTGGATTGCCAAGAGATACGGCACATCCATGACGTCCGGCAACTTGCTAAAGTCCTTGCGGATACGTTTTTTCTCAGTATATGAGTAAGCCATCAGCGTTCCCCAGCTTGGTCACCTGCTTGTTTGGCCCCTCCCGACGGGAGCAGCCAGAAAATCTTGCAAACCCCATGGTTTGCGCCACCGCATCGGGTGGTTACAGCTCGCTACCAGCACCGACCCAGTCGGCTGCCAATAACGGAAAAAGGCCGGTGGCAAGAGCCACCAGCCATCAGCCTTTCGCTTAACGCTTGGGCTGGAGGTGCAAAGTCGATGCTTACTTCAGCTCGACTTTAGCGCCTGCTTCTTCCAGAGTGGCTTTTGCTTTGTCAGCTGCGTCTTTGGTGACAGCTTCCAGAACCATGCCAGGAGCGCCGTCAACTACAGCCTTGGCTTCTTTCAAGCCCAGACCGGTCAGTTCACGTACTGCCTTGATCACGTTAACTTTCTTCTCGCCAGCTTCCAGCAGCATGACGTTGAATTCAGTTTGTTCTTCAACAACGGCAGCAACAGCAGCTGGACCAGCGGAAGCAGCAGCAGCGGAAACGCCGAACTTCTCTTCCATGGCCTTGATCAGCTCAACGATTTCCAGAACGGATTTTTCGCCGATTGCTTCGATGATTTGGTCGTTAGTCAGAGACATGACTATAAATTCCTGTATTGGGGTGACAGCCTACGCGGCCATCGAAATAAACAATAAACGCTGAAAGTAGTTGCGTAGCCTTAGGCTGCAGCAGCTTCTTTCTGGTCGCGAAGGGCCGCCAGAGTACGAGCCAATTTGCTGGTTGCGCCTTGAATCACGCTCATCAGCTGAGAAATTGCTTCGTCACGGGTCGGCAGACTTGCCAGTACGTCGATCTGATTAGCTGCGAGGAACTTGCCCTCGAACGCAGCTGCCTTGATCTCGAACTTATCCTGACCTTTTGCGAATTCTTTGAAGATACGAGCAGCAGCGCCAGGATGTTCTTTCGAAAATGCAATCAAGGTCGGGCCAGTGAACACGTCGTTGAGCACGTCATATTGAGTGCCAGCAACGGCGCGCTTCAGCAAGGTGTTACGTACAACACGTACGTAAACGCCAGCTTCACGAGCCTCTTTACGGAGTCCGGTCATAGCGCCAACTGTCACGCCGCGGGCATCAGCCACAACAGCAGACAGGGCAACATTGGCAGCCTCGTTGACTTCAGCGACGATGGCCTTCTTGTCTTCGAGTTTAATTGCCACGGGTTTAACTCCTGCTTGTTACCGTTTCATCCAACCGGAGCCGGATGTCGTTTTGGTGTCTGATTCGGTAAGGAACCGG
Source organism: Pseudomonadota bacterium (assembly GCA_030856525.1). Lineage (GTDB taxonomy): Bacteria > Pseudomonadota > Gammaproteobacteria > Pseudomonadales > Pseudomonadaceae > Aquipseudomonas. The sequence continues at coordinate 6,820 of JALYPE010000286.1, forward strand.
GAGCACCATCTGCGTAGGCTTGAGGTTTAAGACTTGCGTCGCCTACGGTCTTGGATAGCCCCCGCCAGGCAGGGACCCCAATCTTTCAACTGGCGCGATCACTCGCGCCAGCCTGTGTCTTATGCGTCGAGCGAGCCTTGGTCGATGACCAGACCTGGGCCCATGGTGGTGCTCAGGGTAACGCGCTTGACGTAAATGCCTTTCGAAGAAGCTGGCTTGATACGCTTCAAATCAGCGATCAGGGCTTCAACGTTTTCCTTCAGCTTGACGGCGTCGAAACCGACCTTGCCAACGGAAGTGTGGATGATGCCGTTTTTGTCGGTGCGATAACGAACCTGACCAGCCTTGGCGTTTTTAACCGCTGTAGCTACGTCTGGAGTTACGGTGCCGACTTTAGGGTTAGGCATCAGACCACGTGGGCCGAGAATCTGACCCAACTGACCCACAACGCGCATTGCATCCGGGGATGCGATAACTACGTCATAGTTCAGGTCGCCGCCTTTCATTTCGGCAGCCAGATCGTCCATACCTACACGGTCAGCGCCGGCAGCCAGAGCGGCCTCAGCAGCTGGACCCTGAGTGAACACGGCAACGCGTACAGTCTTACCAGTACCGTGTGGCAGCACAGTAGCGCTACGAACGACCTGGTCGGATTTACGCGGGTCAACACCCAGGTTCACAGCTACGTCGAACGACTCGCTGAACTTGACAGTCGACAGCTCAGCCAGCAGAGCGGCAGCGTCTACAAAGTTGTAGGACTTGCCTGCTTCGATTTTGTCGGCGATAGCCTTTTGACGCTTGGTCAACTTAGCCATTACACACCCTCCACGTTAAGGCCCATGCTACGAGCAGAACCGGCGATAGTGCGCACGGCTGCATCCATATCAGCTGCAGTCAGATCCGCGTTTTTGGTTTTCGCGATTTCTTCCAGCTGAGCACGGGTTACGGTGCCAACCTTAACGGTGTTCGGACGAGCGGAACCGCTAGTCAGACCGGCCGCCTTCTTCAGCAGAACCGAAGCAGGGGTGGATTTGGTTTCAAAGGTGAAGCTACGGTCGCTGTAGACAGTGATGATCACTGGAGTCGGCAGGCCTGGCTCAATACCCTGAGTGCGGGCGTTGAAAGCCTTGCAAAATTCCATGATGTTCACGCCGTGCTGACCCAGTGCAGGACCAACAGGTGGGCTTGGGTTAGCCTGAGCGGCCTTCACTTGCAGCTTGATGTAAGCGGTAATCTTCTTGGCCATGAGGCACTCCAATTACGGGTTCAAACGCCTCGAAAGGCTCCCCGGTTACTTGCGCGTTTATCCCAGTGACGACAAAACCCCACAGCCTAGGGCTGCGGGGTTGGGATGCTTGCTCAGCTAGACCTTTTCGACCTGGCTGAACTCTAGCTCTACCGGAGTAGAGCGACCGAAAATGAGCACTGCCACTTGGATCCGGCTCTTTTCGTAGTTAACTTCTTCAACCGTGCCGGTAAAATCAGCAAACGGTCCATCGTTGACACGTACCGACTCACCTGGCTCGAACAACGTCTTCGGCTTCGGCTTGTCGCTGCCATCAGCGACACGACGCAGAATCGCTTCTGCCTCTTTATCTGTGATTGGCGCAGGCTTATCAGCAGTACCGCCGATAAAACCCATCACCCGAGGTGTATCCTTGACCAAGTGCCAAGTACCCTCATTCATGTCCATCTGAACCAGCACATAACCAGGGAAGAACTTGCGCTCGCTTTTGCGTTTCTGGCCATTACGCATTTCAACCACTTCTTCAGTGGGAACCAGAATTTCGCCGAAGCCATCTTCCATGCCAGCCAGCTTTACGCGCTCTACCAACGAGCGCATGACATGCTTCTCGTAACCGGAGTAAGCATGCACAACGTACCAACGCTTAGCCACGGGACACCCTTAGCCAACAATCAAGGAAACAAGCCAGCCGAGCAGGGAATCAAGACCCCACAACAGCAACGCCATAACCAGAACAACAGCCACTACGATCAACGTGGTCTGCGTGGTTTCTTGGCGAGTTGGCCAAACGACTTTACGAATCTCGGTGCGAGCTTCCTTAACCAGTACAAAGAAAGACTTGCCCTTGGCAGTCTGCAGGCCTACAAAGGCAGCTACAGCAGCAATAGCAAGCAAAGCTAGTACGCGGTACAGGATCGGCGAAGCAGAATAATACTGATTGCCAACAACGCCAACAACCACCAAGGCGACTACTACTAGCCACTTGAGCAGATCGAAGCGAGAGCCTTGAGCTTCAGCTTTAGGAGTCATCTATGAAGATCCTGTGAAAAGAAAGCCAAACCCACCAAGTGAATCTGGCAGGTCAGGAGGGAATCGAACCCCCAACCTACGGTTTTGGAGACCGTCGCTC
>JALYPE010000133.1 GCA_030856525.1 Pseudomonadota bacterium
CGGTACAACTCAAATCCGTAGGAGCCGGCTTGCTGGCGATGGCGGGGCTCTACTTGCGCGCCTCCAGGATCAGGTTGAACGGCGTTTCAGTCGCCCGGCGAAATGTCTTGAACCCCGCCTCGGTGAACACCTTGCGCAAGCGCGCTTCACCGGCTTGGGCACCGAGCCCCAAACCTACCTCCTGAGACAATGAATTCGGCGTGCAGATGAACGTCGAGGCGGCATAGAACAGCCGGCCCACCGGGGTGACGTTGTCGTCCAGTGAATCGTTGGCGAACGGTTCCACCAGCAGCACCGTGCCATCTGGTTTCAGCGTCTCGTAGGCATGTTTCGCCGCGCCCACCGGATCGCCCATGTCGTGCAGACAGTCGAAGTAGCAGACCAGGTCGTAGTCGTTGCCGGGATAGTCTTTAGCGGTGCCTTGAAAGAACTGTGCCCGATCACCGACGCCACCGGCTTCGGCGCGCTGGCTGGCAACGGTGATCGAAGGCGCGTGGTAGTCGAACCCGAGGAAGCGCGAATTGGCAAAGGCCTGGGCCATAATCACGGTCGATGCGCCATGCCCGCAGCCGATGTCCGCGACCTTCGCGCCGGCTTCCAGTTTGGCGACCACGCATTCGAGGGCGGGCAACCATTCGGCGACCAGGAACGCTTTGTAGCCGGGACGAAAGAAGCGCTCCGTGCCATTGAACATGCACGGGTGATGATCGCCCCAGGCCAGGGCGCCGTCGCCGCGCATGGCTTTGATCAGCTTGTCCTTGTCATGAAAAAATGAAGCAACCACGCTGACCCCACCGGCGATGTAGACCGGCGAGTCTTCTATCGCCAACGCCAGCGCCTGTTCTTCCGGCAGACGGAACTGGCCGTCGTGGTGTTCCATGTAGCCGGAAGCGGCGTGGGCGCTGAGCCATTCGCGCACCAGGCGGGCGTTGCAGCCGGTTTTATCGGCGAGTGCTTGCGGGGTCATCGGCTGGCTGTCGGCCATGGCCCGGTACAAACCGAGCTCATCGCCGAGAATGACGTTGGCGAGCATCGCGGCACCGCCCATGTCATTCACCAGTTTGCCCATGAAATCATTCAGTCTGGCCTCGTCCATCACATGTGCTCCTGTTGCAGGATCACGGTCCAGAGGCGTTTCGGTCGAGGCTTGCACCTCTGGGCTGTGGTCGTGGGAATGAGCAGAACACGCTCGGCGCATCCTGCGTGGATTAATTTTAGTTCGCAGGCCGTGCTGCGTCGGTCGGGGCGACGAAAGTGCAGCGAGTATCACACTGTGTACAGACCGCTCGGCGATACATTTCCAGCGTATTTGCGCAGGGCCGGAACACAGCGCCGATACACCGCTTTGCTCAACTCGACTTCCGTTCAGACAATTTGAGATCGAGACCATGCAGACCCCCGTCATGCCAACCAAATCCACCGTCGGGCTGGGCCTGCGGCGCGGTTTGATCAAAGACCTGCAAGCCGCGCCAGCAGGCGATTTCGACTTTCTCGAAGTTGCGCCGGAGAACTGGATCGGTATCGGCGGTGCCCATGGTCACGCATTACAGACCTTGGCCGAACGCTATCCTTTGTCCTGCCACGGCTTGTCCCTGTCGCTCGGCGGTCCGGCGCCACTGGACGTCGCATTCCTGCGCGAAGTGCGCACTTTTCTCGATCAGTATCGGGTGCCGCTGTACAGCGAGCATCTGAGTTATTGCAGCGACGACGGTCATCTGTACGACCTGTTGCCATTGCCGTTTACCGAAGAAGCAGTCCATCACGTCGCCGCACGAATCCGTCAGTCCCAGGACATTCTGGGGCGACGCCTGGCGGTTGAAAACGTGTCGTACTACGCCGCGCCGCAGCAAGACATGGACGAACTGACCTTCACTAACGCGGTACTGCGCGAAGCGGACTGCGACCTGTTGCTGGACGTCAATAATGTGTACGTCAATTCCATCAATCACACCTTCGATCCACAGGCCTTTCTTGCGGGCATCGACTCGGGCCGGGTGGTGGCGATGCATGTCGCCGGCCATTTCGATGAGTCCGACACGTTGAAGATCGACACCCATGGCGCTTCGGTAAAAC
>JALYPE010000155.1 GCA_030856525.1 Pseudomonadota bacterium
CGCGAATGCGCCGTGTCAGTCACCATCAACTCCGACTGATACACCGTATTCGCGAGCAAGCCCGCTCCCACAGTGGGTACTCGGTGTTGCGCATTACTCGATGAAGGTCACTACCCCATCTTTCAGCGACTGAACGCGAGCCAACGACTCAACACGATAACCCTGCGAATCCAGCTCGGCACGACCACCCTGGAACGACTTCTCGATCACGATGCCGAGACCGGCAACGGTTGCGCCGGCCTGTTTGATGATCGAGATCAGCGCCTGTGATGCCTTACCGTTGGCCAGAAAGTCGTCGATGATCAGCACGCGGTCGCTGCTGGTCAGGTGGCGCGGGGAAATCGCCACGGTGCTCTCGGTCTGCTTGGTGAACGAATAAACGGTCGCCGACAGCAGGTTTTCGGTCAGCGTCAGGGACTGGTGCTTGCGCGCGAAAATCACCGGTACGCCGAGGTTCAGGCCGGTCATGATCGCCGGCGCGATGCCCGAGGCTTCGATGGTGACGATCTTGGTAATGCCCGAGTCTTTGAACAGCGTGGCGAATTCGTCGCCAATCAGCTTCATCAGGGCCGGGTCGATCTGGTGGTTCAGAAAGGCGTCGACTTTCAGGACCTGATCGGAAAGCACGATGCCTTCTTCGCGAATTTTCTTGTGCAGTGCTTCCATGAAGCGTTCCTCTAATGACGCCGTGTGCGCCTGAGATCGTAAAAATGTGTGGTTAAAAAAGCGCAATTCTAGCGCTTTAACATCGCCCGTATATCGGCCAATGCGGTATTGCCGCGAACGGCTTTGACTTCGACCGGGATGTCGTCGGTGCCTTCCCACGCCAGGTCGTCCGGTGGCAACTCATCCAGGAAGCGGCTGGGCGCGCAGTCGATGATTTCGCCGTATTGCTTGCGCTTGGCGGCGAAGGTGAACGCCAGAGTCTGACGCGCGCGAGTAATTCCGACGTAGGCCAGACGCCGTTCTTCTTCGATGGTGTCGGCTTCGATGCTGGAACGGTGGGGGAGAATTTCCTCCTCCATGCCCATGATGAACACGTAGGGAAATTCCAGACCCTTGGAGGCATGCAGCGTCATCATCTGCACGCCTTCGGCGCCGTCTTCCTCTTCCTGCTGACGTTCCAGCATGTCACGCAGGACCAGTTTGCCAATGGCGTCTTCGACGGTCATTTCGCCGTCTTCGTCTTTCTCCAGAGTGTTTTTCAACGCCTCGATCAGAAACCAGACGTTGCCCATGCGGTAGTCGGCGGCCTTGTCGCTGGAGCTGTTGGTGCGTAGCCAGTTCTCGTAGTCGATGTCCATGACCATGCTGCGCAGCGCCGAGATCGGGTCTTCGCCGGCGCATTGCTCGCGGACCTTGTCCATGAAGCGCTTGAAGCGCGACAGGCGATCGGTGAAGCGCGTGTCCAGATGCTCGCCCAGACCGATTTCGTCGGTGGCGGCATACATCGAGATCTTGCGTTCGGTGGCGTAGTTGCCGAGTTTTTCCAGCGTAGTCGAACCGATCTCGCGGCGCGGAACGTTGATCACGCGCAGGAAGGCGTTGTCGTCGTCCGGGTTCACGATCAGGCGGAAGTAGGCCATCAGGTCTTTCACTTCCTGGCGTCCAAAAAAGCTGTTGCCACCTGACAGACGATAAGGAATCTGGTGGTGCTGCAGCTTCAACTCGATCAGCTTGGCCTGATAGTTGCCGCGATACAGAATTGCAAAATCACTGTAGGGACGATCCGTGCGCAGGTGCAGGGTCAACAGCTCAACGGCCACGCGCTCGGCTTCGGCATCTTCATTACGGCAGCGGATGACGCGAATCTCATCGCCGTGGCCCATTTCGCTCCACAGCTGCTTTTCGAATTCGTGCGGGTTGTTTGAGATCAGCACGTTGGCGCAGCGCAGAATGCGGCTGGTGGAGCGGTAGTTCTGCTCGAGCATGACAACTTTCAGGGACGGGTAATCGTCCTTGAGCAGCATCAGGTTTTCCGGCCGCGCGCCACGCCAGGCATAGATCGACTGGTCGTCGTCGCCGACCACGGTGAACTGGTTGCGTTTGCCGATCAGCAGCTTCACCAGCAAATATTGACTGGCGTTGGTGTCCTGGTATTCGTCCACCAGCAGGTAGCGGACTTTGTTCTGCCATTTTTCGAGGATGTCGGCATGTTCCTGAAACAGTTTTACCGGCAGCAGGATCAGGTCGTCGAAGTCCACCGCGTTGAACGCCTTGAGCGTGCGCTGGTAGTGGGTGTAAACGATGGCAGCCGTCTGTTCCTTGGGGTTGCGCGCGTTTTCCAGGGCTTCGGGCGGCAGAATCAGATCGTTCTTCCAGGAGCCGATCATGTTCTTGATTTCGTCGACGCCGTCGTCGCCCGAATATTCCTTCTGCATGATGTCGGTCATCAGAGCTTTGACGTCAGCTTCGTCGAAGATCGAGAAACCGGGTTTGTAGCCCAGCCGCACGTGTTCCTTGCGGATGATGTTCAGGCCCAGATTGTGGAACGTGCACACGGTCAGGCCGCGGCCTTCACCGCCCTTGAGCAGCGTGCCGACCCGTTCCTTCATCTCGCGCGCGGCCTTGTTGGTGAAGGTCATGGCGACGATGTACTGGGCGCGGATGCCGCAGTTCTGGATCAGGTGCGCGATTTTGCGCGTGATCACGCTGGTCTTGCCGGAGCCCGCGCCGGCGAGCACCAAAAGAG
>JALYPE010000178.1 GCA_030856525.1 Pseudomonadota bacterium
GTGTGAAGTACCAGACCGGAGCGATGTGCTCAGGGGTCTTGAACGCGTTCGCCACTTCGAAGTTCGGCTTCTCCAGGAAGTAACCGCCCATTTCCGGGAAGAAGAACACGATCGAGCAGAAGATGAAGAGGAACACCACCACGCCGACGATATCTTTCACGGTGTAGTACGGGTGGAAGGCGATGCCGTCCAGCGGAATACCGTTTTCGTCCTTGTGTTTCTTGATGTCGACGCCATCCGGGTTGTTCGAACCCACTTCGTGCAGCGCCAGGATGTGCACCACCACCAGGCCGAGAATAACGATCGGCAGCGCGACGACATGCAAGGCAAAGAAGCGGTTCAGCGTGATCCCCGAAATCAGGTAGTCACCACGAATCCACTGCGTCAGGTCGTCACCGATGACCGGGATCGCACCGAACAGCGAGATGATGACCTGAGCGCCCCAGTAGGACATCTGGCCCCACGGCAGCAGGTAGCCCATGAAGGCTTCGGCCATCAGCGCCAGATAAATCAGCATGCCGAAGACCCACACCAGCTCGCGAGGTTTCTGGTAGGAACCGTAGAGCAAGCCACGGAACATGTGCAGATACACCACCACGAAGAACGCCGATGCGCCGGTGGAGTGCAGCAGTCGCAGGATCGATCCGTACTCGACGTCGCGCATGATGTATTCGACAGACGCGAAGGCTTCTTCGGCTGACGGGGTGTAGCTCATGGTCAGCCAGACACCGGTGACGATCTGGTTGACCAGAACGAGCAGCGCGAGCGAACCAAAAAAATAGAAGAAGTTGAAGTTCTTCGGGGCGTAGTACTTGCTGAGATGGTCTTCCCACATTTTGGTCGCGGGAAAGCGCGCATCAACCCAATCCATGAACTTGCTCATCACGCTTTCTCCGTATCGACGCCGACGACAATGATGTCATCAGTCTCATAGGAATGCGGGGGAACTGGCAGGTTCAAAGGCGCAGGTTGCGACTTGTAGACGCGACCAGCCAGATCGTAGTGGGAACCGTGGCACGGGCAGAAATAACCACCTACCCAGTCTTTGCCCAGATCAGCAGGTGCCACTTCAGGACGGAAAGTCGGCGAGCAACCCAGGTGAGTGCAGATACCGATCAGCAGCAGAACTTCTGGCTTGATCGAACGCGTCTCCGGGTCGACATAAGTCGGTTGTGTCGAGTTCTTGGAGGCTGGGTCAGACAACTGGCCCTCGATCTTTTTCAGATTCCCCAGGATTTCCTCGGTACGGCGGACGATGAATACCGGCTGACCACGCCATTCAGCAATCATTTGCTGACCTGGCTCGATTTTGCTGACATTCACCTTCACCGGTGCACCTGCAGCTTTCGCTTTGGCACTGGGAAACCATGACCCCACGAACGGGACCGCAGCCCCCACCGCTCCTGCAGCACCCACCACGGATGTGGCTGCTACCAAGAAGCGACGCCGGCCTGCATTCACGCCGTCATTGCTCATTCAGTCCTCTCCCATCAGCTTTGTGGCCTGTTAAATCAGGCGTCTACTAAATTAAAACTATGTACTTATAAAAATTTTGCCGAATGGTAATGAAAAGCCCCAATCCTGACAAGGTAATTACCGAAGGGCTCCACTGCCAAGCCTTGCAGTATAGGGCCTCTGCGTCTGTGGCAAGTTGTCACAGCGCAATTCTTTGATAAATCGCGCGCATAAAAAAACGCCCTGCTTCGCGAGGAAGCAGGGCGTTCTTTTTGAACGAGAAAGCGAATTAACGCTTCGAGTACTGCGGACGCTTACGCGCTTTACGCAGACCGACTTTCTTACGTTCAACTTCACGAGCATCGCGAGTAACGAAGCCAGCTTTGCGCAGAGCGCCACGCAGGGTTTCGTCGTACTGCATCAGTGCGCGAGTGATACCGTGGCGGATTGCGCCAGCTTGACCACTTACACCACCGCCGATCACGGTGACGTAGATGTCGAACTTCTCGACAGTCTCAGTCAATTCCAGCGGTTGACGAACTACCATGCGGGCAGTTTCGCGGCCGAAGAAATTATCCAGCGAACGGTTGTTGATGGAGATGTTACCAGTACCCGGACGCAGGAAAACGCGTGCGGTTGCGGTCTTGCGACGGCCAGTGCCGTAATTTTGAGTCGCCGACATAATGAACTATTCCGTTAAAACTTCAGTTCTTGGGGCTGCTGAGCAGTATGAGGGTGTACAGCGCCCGCATAGACTTTCAGCTTACGATACATGTCGCGACCCAGCGGGTTCTTAGGCAGCATGCCTTTGACCGCGGTCTCGATCACGCGCTCAGGGGCTTTGGCGATCAGCTTTTCAAAGTTGATCGACTTGATGCCGCCCGGGAAACCGGAGTGGGAGTAGTAGATTT
>JALYPE010000251.1 GCA_030856525.1 Pseudomonadota bacterium
CATCCACCCGGTACATTCGATTTCAGCTGGGATGACCTGCAAACGAGCTCACCGATCCGGGATGACCCCAAACCGTCTGCCGATCAGTTGGCAACGATCATTTACACCTCCGGCACCACCGGCATCCCCAAAGGCGTGATGCACAGCTTCGGCAACCTGGGTTTTGCCACGACTCGCGGTACGCAACTGTTCGGTCTCAATGAAACGGATCGATTGCTGTCGTACCTGCCGCTGTGCCATGTCGCCGAGCGGATGTTCGTTGAGCTGGCATCGATCTACACCGGGCAAACGGTGTTTTTTGCCGAGAGCCTCGATACCTTTCTCACCGATTTGCAGCGCGCGCGCCCGACCGCGCTGTTCGGCGTGCCGCGTATCTGGACCAAATTCCAGATGGGCGTGTACAGCAAGATCCCGGCAAAACGTCTCGATTTTCTGCTTGGCTTGCCCTTCATAGGCAAGCGGGTCGGGCACAAAGTACTCGCGGGGCTGGGGCTGGACGCCCTGCGGGTGGCCCTGTCCGGTGCGGCGCCGGTTCCGCAGACCTTGTTGCTTTGGTATCGCAAGCTCGGGCTCGACGTGCTCGAGGTGTACGGCATGACCGAGAGTTGCGGATATTCCCACATTGGGCGGCCCGGCGAGCATAAACCCGGCTGGATCGGCAAGCCGTGCCCCGAAGTGGAGGTGCGCATTGACGATTCGGGCGAGGTCACGGTGCGCAGCGGCGCGACCATGCTCGGCTACTACAAGGAGCCCGAAAAAACCGCCGACACGATTACTGAAGACGGTTTCCTGCGTACCGGCGACAAGGGCGAACAAGACGCCCAGGGCTACTTGCGCCTGACCGGGCGTCTGAAGGAAATCTTCAAGACCAGCAAAGGCAAATACGTCGCCCCGGCACCGATTGAAAACCGCCTGGCCGTGCATTCGCGGATCGAACAGGTCTGCGTGGTCGGCGACGGGTTGAGCGCGCCACTGGGCCTGTGCGTGCTCTCGGCGGCCGGGCAGCAAGACGCCGACGGCACGGCGCGTGCGGGCCTGCATGCCAGCCTGGAAAAACTTCTGGAGGAGGTCAACGGTGCGCTCGACAAACACGAGCGCTTGCGTCGGCTGATCGTGGTCAAAGACAGCTGGGCCGTGGAAAACGGCTTCCTGACGCCAACCCTGAAGATCAAGCGCAACATGATCGAAGCCGCTTATGGCGCCCGGTTCGAAGAATGGAGCGAGCGCAGTGAAGCTGTGCTGTGGCAGGATTGAGTGACCTATAAAAAACAACAAAGGATGTCAGCATGAGTCTGTGGCGTATCACTCCCAACATCGAACAACTGAACGCAATTCAGAAAAATACCATCGGCGAAGTGCTGGATATTCGCTTCGAATCCTTTGATGAAGAATCCCTGACCGCGAGCATGGTCATCGACCACCGCACTCATCAGCCATACGGACTGCTGCACGGTGGCGCTTCGGTGGTGCTGGCCGAGTCTGTCGGCTCGATGGCCAGTTATCTATGCATCGATGCCAGCAAGTTTTACTGCGTCGGCCTGGAAATCAACGCCAACCACCTGCGTGGATTGCGCAGTGGGCGGGTGACGGCGGTGGCCAAGCCCATCCACATCGGGCGCACGACGCATGTCTGGGACATTCGCCTGACCAGTGACGAAGGTAAGGCCAGTTGCGTGTCGCGGCTGACCATGGCGGTGGTGCCGCTGGGGGACACGCCACCGCCACGGTGAAAAATGCGAGCTGACCGGTCGCTCATCCCGGTCGATCTCTGCAGAGGTGTAGGCAAAACGTTTAAACGGACTTCCTCCGGGTTATCCTCGCGGGAGTCATATCTGTCATAGCGCTACTTTGCGTTGAGAATGAATTGCCAGTGTCTGAAGCCGGGGGCGTCGTATTCTTGATGAAACCTTTTTTCATCTGATTGGCGACCAATGGGCGAAACTCGGTGAAAAAGCCCATGGCCCCGGTCAGAGCTCCCCGCGCCAAACCATCAAGGCTGGCCGGAACCAGCCCGACTATCAAACGGTTGATTGATCCCCCCACGGAACGTGTGGCACTTGCTTGGAAAATGCCTGCCCAGCTACTCGGCATGCCTGCTTTAGTGTTATCGATGTAATTGGTTTTATCGGAAGGATAGGGCCTTAGCCAACTCTCCAGAAATCCGTCCGCCGCTTCTGCCACTGGGCTCAGAATACCGTTGACGACTGCGGGCAGGAGTGAGCTGAGGGCGCCGACGCCAGCTCGAATGCCGGCATAGCCAACCGACGCCTTGGCCATTGTCTTGAATTTATCGAAAACACTGGCAGATGAACTGTACTGAATCTCGCCACCCGCCGTGAACGAATCCATCGCAAATTGATAAGCTAACCCGCCCGTGACAGATGCTATGCGGCCGATGGCGTCGCGATGCACCTCCGGGTCGGTGCCAGCCGGTGGGAATCCTTGCTCGCTCGTCAGTGCCGGCGTGGCAAAACCGATTGCCGTGAACGCCGCAATTGTCACGACAAGGGCCGAGTGGAGCTCAAAGCTTTTTGCGAGCCCATAACCGGTGTAACCCGCAGCCCCGCCTTCAAGGACTGCGGCCAGGCTTTGCAGGGTGAAGTTGGAGTCGTGAGTGGGGTTGATTTGTTCTAGCACAGTACGCACAGCCAACTGCACGCCAAAGCTGAAAGCCGCCGCCGCGCCTCTGCGCATGGCAGTCGCTGATGCAGCGTTGATACGATTGGGGTCGACCTCCACCAGCCCTTGCAGATCGACGTAACGCACTGGATTGCCGCCTACCATTGCGTACAAATTCAACCCTGCAGCCACCCCCGCAGGATCCGCACTCAACCAGCGCTGACACCACGGCGCGTAATACCGGAATCCGTAGTAATACAGCCCGGTAGCGTCCCGTTCCTGGCCTGAGTAGCGAAGCGTCTTGTAATCAGCCTCTAATCTGCTGCGACCCGCCCACCAGCAAGTCCCCCCGTACGGATAAAAGTTTTCCCAGGAGATCAGCCGGGCGGCTGCGTCCAGTTCGAGGGTGCTTGAATTCAAGTGGTCGGTGAAGCTGTAGCGCTGCTGGTCCTGCGTAATGTCCGAGTCTGGTTTTTTTTTCCAGTGCAGAATCTGCACTGTGCCGCGCCCGGCCTTGACCGTGATGACATGCAAAACTTCGTCGGTACCGCTGCGAATTTCCAGACCCGGCAGGTAGCGGGTTTCGTGGGTGCGCGTCAGTGTGCCGGTGTAGGTCTGGCGGATTTTTCGCAGGCGTTGACCGCCGCCGTCGTAGCAGTAGAGCTCGTTGTCATGGGGTTGGTCCTGGCGAATGACCTGGCCTACCTGACGCAACTGATTGCGCAAGTCCCACTGCAAACGCTGCCCGGCTTGCAGCCAGATGCGATTGCCATTGGCGTCATGACCTGCAGCGATCTCGGTTTCGTCCGGCAGCTCGCCGTTGGGCCTTTGCGGCAGGGAGCGGTTACTGATTCGGGCGATGGCCGTGCACTCGGTACGGTTCGTTTCGCCCGCCTGATGTTGCATGAGCAGAAGGTTACCTGCCTCATCGTAGGTATAGATTCTGCTGTAATTTTCCAGTTGCCCAGGGTCGGGTGCTGACTGGAACTCGGGCAATTGCGGGCCACCGGGCGCATTGCGCAACTGGCGGCCGCTGGTTTCGATCAATCGATAAACACTGTCGTATGCATAACGATTGATCGTTTCGATGCGCTGGTTGCGATGAAAGTGAACGGGATAGGCTGCATCCGTCAGGCTGGTGATATTGCCCGCAGGGTCGTAAACGTAAGTCAGGTCTTGCAGCGCGGGCTGCCCCGGCAGTCCCGCTGTCAGCTGCTCAAGCCGGCCATTTTCAGGACTGAATCTCGCACTCGAAATCACACCGTTTCCCGCGCGTTGCCGTTCGACCAGGCCTAGGGCGTTGTATTGGATTTCACTCAGCAGGGGCGTTGTGTCGGTGCTGTCGGCCAGTCTCAGTCCAACGGCTTTGAGCTGCGCTGCGCAGGTGTGACTGGCAATTTGCACGTTGCCTTGTGCATCAACCTGTCTGATCGGCTCGCCTGCAGCGTTACAGTGGACACGGGTAACTGCCGTTTGATCCTCAAGAAAAACATCCCGTTCGGTTTCGCCTTGCGGCCAGTCGACTGGCCATTGCAGATCGTTGATAAAGGTCCGGCTGTGTTCCAGTGGTATGCCCGCCAGCCCGAACTGGAGAAAGTGCAGTGTGCCCGCGGTGTCATCGTGCCTGACCAACCGACCACGGCGGTTCTGATTGTCATGGGTGTGGGCATCCGCATAGGCAAAGCGGGCGATGCAGCGCTCGGGTTCGCAGTGGGCATTCTCGAAGACGACAAGCGGACGACGCAGGCTGTCATAGAGGGTGCGGCTGTGGCTGAGTTTCCGATCCCAACCCTCGACGCCTGTCCCGTCCTCACTCAATAATCCCAGGCGCCAACCGGCATCATTGTTATCCGACAGCAGCAGGGCGCCGCCAAGGTTGTGCACATTGATCTGACTGGCAGCGGTGCAGCCCTTGCGATGCAACATAAACAGCCGCGGATCGCGACTGAGCACCGCGCGACCGACGACGTCGTGGGTCTGCTGAGTCACGTAGCTGTCCGGGACAGCCGCCGCTCGGTCGCGCCGGTGGTACGCGACGCCGCGTACGCTTAACCCCCGAGGGTCGATCGCGGCAATGGAGGGCGTGTTGACGTTAATCATGGCAAACGATGTCCGGCGCTGGCGACCGTGTTGTTATCTACGTCGCCGAGGGTCATGGTCAACTGTCACAATTGACAGTTGCGACAATAGCCACGGCGTGACTGTCATCATTCCTGGCAGTTACGGTCATTGCGCAGCGCGTCTGGCCTGCGGACAATCGGGCTGTGTTTCATGAATGGAATGGCCGGTATGTCGCAGCAGATTTTCTTCGCCCACGCCAATGGTTTTCCCTCCGGGACCTACGGCAAACTGTTCGCGGCGCTGGCGCCCGAGTATCAAGTGACGCATCTGGAGCAGCATGCTCACGACCCGCGCTTCCCGGCCGACGACAACTGGCACAATCTGGTGGACGAGCTGATCCATCATCTTGAGCAGCAGGCGCAGCCAGTCTGGGGTGTCGGTCATTCCCTCGGTGGCGTGCTGCATCTGCATGCGGCATTGCGTTGTCCGCAGCTGTATCGCGGCGTGGTGATGCTCGATTCACCGGTGCTGACCCGGACCGACCAATGGGTGATCCGCGCGGCCAAGCGTTTTGGCTTTATTGATCGCCTGACGCCGGCCGGACGCACCTTGGGTCGTCGTGAAGAATTCACCGATCTGGAATCTGCCCGAACCTATTTCGCCGGCAAGACGTTGTTCCGTGGTTTCGATCCGGAATGTTTCGATGCCTATCTGCAACACGGTCTGCACAAGGTCGGCGACACGTTGCGGCTGCGTTTCGACCCGGCCACTGAAATCAGCATTTACCGGGGCGTGCCGCATACCAGTCCGGGGCGCGCACGCCAGCTGCAGGTGCCGCTCGCGGTGGTGCGCGGGCACAAAAGCCGCGTTGTCATGCGCCATCACACCAGTGCCGTTGGCCGCATGCCGCTGGGTGAGTCCCTGACCATGCCGGGTGGCCACATGTTTCCACTTGAGAGACCTCAGGAGACCGCGACGCTGTTGAAAAATTTGTTCCATCGCTGGGACGCGCGGCGCGAGCAGGATTGCGCATGAACGGCGTGGAAGAAGTCCGTCTGAATTTGCCGCACATCGAGTTGGCCGCACACCTGTCGGGTCCCGAAGACGGTTTGCCGGTGATTGCCCTGCATGGCTGGCTGGACAATGCCAACAGCTTTGCCCGATTGGCACCGAAGCTCGACGGGGTGCGCATCATCGCGCTGGACATGGCAGGCCATGGTCATTCCGGGCATCGACCGACCGGTTCCGGGTACGCCATTTGGGACTATGCCCACGACGTACTGCAAGTGGCCGAGCAGTTGGGGTTGCGGCGTTTTGCTTTGATGGGCCACTCCATGGGCGCCATCGTGGCGTTGATTATTGCCGGCTCGTTGCCGGAGCGCGTCACGCATCTCGCCTTGATCGATGGCGTCATTCCTCCTACAGATAAAGGCGAAAATGCTGCCGAGCGCATGGGCATGGCCCTGCAAGCACAACTGGACCTGCGTGAGAAACGCAAACCGGTCTACGCCACGCTGGACCGCGCCATCGAAGCGCGCATGAAAGGTCTGGTGGCGGTCAGTCGCGAAGCGGCCGAGCTGCTGGCCCAGCGGGGTCTGATGCCGGTGCCGGGAGGTTACACCTGGCGCACCGATAACCGCCTGACGCTGCCTTCGCCCCTGCGTCTTACCAGCGAGCAGGCGATGGCCTTTGTAGGGCGTATCAGTTGCCCGGCCACCCTTGTTGTCGCAGAAGAGGGCATGCTCGCCAAACATTCCGAACTGCTCGACCGGCTACCCTTCAGCCGGGAACAGCTGCCAGGCGGCCATCATTTACACCTGAATGATGACTCAGGCGCCGACCTTGTCGCAGACTGTTTCAATCGCTTCTTCGCTGTTCCTTGACTTGAGCGAGGCAACTGTCGAGGCTGGGCGGGTTAAAATGGGAGACAACCATGATAGATCTCTACACCGCTGCGACCCCGAATGGCCACAAGGTCTCTATCGTGCTCGAAGAACTCAGCCTGCCCTGCGCAGGGTACGCGTTGAGTGTCGACAACAAGGAACGCAGGTATTTCAAGACGGTACAGCCAGGATGGCTGATACCGAACCGCATCGATGCCGCCCGCGGCGTCAAAGGTGCCCAGGCCATGCCGATCCGATGAACCGGCCCATGCGATTTCTCGGTGTCATGGCGTTGTGCAGTCTCAGTCCCTTGCTGTTTGCGGCCGACGTGCCCGGCAGTCAGGACCTGCCGATCGTGCCGCGTATGGCCGATGCGCAAATTGTCGACTATCGTCCGGCGGCTGAACTCGAGCGCATCTACCCCTTGGGTTCGATCCGCAAGATCAGTGGCCAGTTACGCTTCGACGGACAGGTCAGCGCCCGCGGTCAGGCAACGTCGGTGACGTACGAATTACCGCCGGAGCACTCCTCAAACGCAGCATTCACGGCTGCTCGCGAAGCACTCCAAAAGCAAGGCGCGGAGCTGCTGTTCTGGTGTCAGGCCCGTGATTGTGGCGAGAGCAGCCTCTGGGCCAATGATGTGTTCGGCAACGCCAAACTGTATGGCGCCGACGATCAGCAGGCCTATCTGCTGCTGAGGCTGGCTGCGCCGCAGGACAACACGCTGGTCGCGCTTTACGGCATCACTCGCGGCAATCGCAAAGCCAATCTGCATGTCGAACAGTTCGACGCCGCAGCGCCGCTGGGCGATCTGCTGCCGACCTCCGCAACGTTGCTGCGCCAGCTCAAAAGTACCGGCGAGCTGGATTTCCCTAAACTGACGCAGGCGCCGGATGAAACCTGGCTGCGCTTGCTCTCGCGCGGCCTGAATCTGGACACCAGCCTGCGGGTAGCGGTTTCCGGGGCCAATGCCGAGGCCTGGCGTCAGGCATTGATGGGGCAGGGCGTGCGGGCAGCACGCATGGAGACAGGCACTGTCGAAGGCTCTGGCTTGCGCATCGAGCTGTTGCGTTAAGCTGTAGCAGGCGAACACGCCAGCCGTGTTCGTCGACTCCTTCTGACTGACTTTTTTCGAGAACCCGATGATCAATAACGATCGGCTGTTGGTGCAAATCCTGCTCCTGGTGCTGTTTGGCGCGAGCTTCTGGGTGATGGCGCCGTTCTGGTCGGCGATGTTCTGGGGCGCGGTGCTCGCGTTTGCCAGTTGGCCGCTGATGCGTTTGCTCACCCGGTGGCTCAATGGCCGGGAGACTCTGGCGGCCGCGCTGCTGACCATGGGCTGGATGGTATTGGTGGCGGCGCCGTTGGTCTGGCTGGGTTTCAACCTGGCGGACCATGTCCGCGATGCCACGGCCTTCATCAAGGACGTGCAGGTCGACGGCCTTCCCGAAGCACCGACCTGGCTGGGCGGTATTCCGCTGGTCGGAGAGCGGATCGTCGGTCTCTGGAACAGCGTCGATCAGCAAGGCGCGGCAATGATGGTCTCGCTCAAACCTTATCTGGGACAGGTCGGGAACTGGCTGCTGGCGCGCAGCGCACAAATTGGCGGAGGCATACTCGAGCTGACGCTGAGCATCGTATTCGTGTTCTTTTTTTACCGCGACGGGCCGCGATTGGCGGCGTTCGTCCATGGTCTGCTGCAGCGATTGATCGGTGATCGCGCCGGGTATTACATCGAACTGGTCGCCGGCACTGTGCAGCGTGTGGTGAACGGGGTGATCGGTACTGCCGCTGCCCAGGCCGTGCTGGCCTTGATCGGCTTCCTGATTGCCGGTGTTCCGGGAGCCTTGGTGCTGGGTATCGTCACGTTCCTGCTCAGCCTGATTCCGATGGGCCCACCGCTGGTGTGGATCCCGGCTACGGCGTGGTTGGCCTGGAAGGGTGATTATGGTTTGGCGATATTTCTTGGCTGCTGGGGCATGTTCATCATCAGCGGTGTCGACAACGTGCTCAAGCCATACCTCATCAGTCGCGGCGGCAATCTGCCGTTGGTGATCGTGTTGCTCGGCGTTTTCGGCGGGTTGATCGCCTTCGGTTTCATCGGTCTGTTCATTGGGCCAACGTTGCTGGCCGTGGCTTACAGCCTGTTGACCGACTGGAGCAAGAGCCAGGCGCGAGTTGACGATCGCCGCCCATGAAGGTTGAAACTCGACGCAGGCGGCGCGAGGTCCAGTCTTGGTTGGGCGCCGACGATTCACCGATCATCGGGTCCCGCTGTCGCGCTGGTTCCGCTACAATGCGCGCCGATTTCATCCTGCCTGAGAGCCCGCACATGTCCGTCTGCCAGACTCCTATCATCGTCGCCCTGGATTACCCCACCCGTGACGCCGCACTGAAGCTGGCCGACCAGTTGGACCCGAAACTGTGCCGGGTCAAGGTTGGTAAGGAGCTGTTCACCAGTTGCGCATCGGAAATCGTCGGCACCCTGCGTGACAAGGGCTTTGAAGTGTTTTTGGATCTCAAGTTTCACGACATCCCGAACACCACCGCCATGGCGGTAAAAGCGGCAGCGGAAATGGGCGTGTGGATGGTTAACGTACATTGCTCCGGCGGTTTGCGCATGATGGCGGCCTGCCGGGAGGTTCTCGACCAGCGTAGTGGCCCGAAACCGCTCCTGATCGGTGTGACCGTGCTGACCAGCATGGAACGCGAAGACCTGGCGGGTATCGGTCTGGATATCGAACCGCAGGAGCAGGTGCTGCGTCTGGCAGCCCTGGCAGAAAAGGCCGGGATGGATGGTCTGGTGTGTTCGGCGCTGGAAGCCCAGGCGTTGAAGGCTGCGCATCCGTCGCTGCGACTGGTGACACCAGGGATTCGTCCTGCGGGCAGCGCGCAGGATGATCAGCGGCGCATTCTGACCCCGCGCCAGGCACTGGACGCCGGTTCCGACTATTTGGTGATCGGCCGTCCGATCAGTCAGGCGGCAGATCCGGCCAAGGCTCTGGCAGACGTCGTGGCTGAACTGGCTTGATCAGTCACTGAAATGATGTGGGAGCCTCGCTCCCACATGGATATGGTCGAACTTCAATCCCTCGTCAGACTTTTAACACCAGCTTCCCGAAATTCTCGCCGCTGAACAATTTCATCAGCGTCTCCGGGAACGTCTGCAGTCCTTCGACGATATCTTCCTTGCTCTTGAGCTGCCCCTTGGCCATCCAGCCGGCCATTTCCTGCCCGGCGGCGGCGAATTGCGACGCGTAGTCCATCACCACGAAGCCTTCCATCCGTGCCCGGTTGACCAGCAGCGACAGATAATTGGCCGGCCCCTTGACCGCTTCCTTGTTGTTGTACTGGCTGATGGCGCCGCAAATCACCACGCGTGCTTTCAGGTTCAGACGGCTCAACACCGCGTCGAGGATATCGCCGCCGACGTTGTCAAAATACACGTCGACGCCTTTGGGGCATTCACGTTTCAGACCGGCGTGAACGTCCTCGCTTTTGTAATCGATGGCGCCGTCAAAGCCCAGTTCGTCGATCAGGAATTTGCATTTGTCCGCGCCGCCAGCAATGCCGACCACGCGGCAACCCTTGATTTTGGCGATCTGCCCGGCAATGCTGCCGACCGCACCAGCTGCACCCGAGAGCACCACGGTGTCGCCTTCCTTCGGCGCGCCGACATCAAGCAGCGCAAAATAAGCGGTCATCCCGGTCATGCCCAGCGCCGACAAATAGCGCGGCAGCGGCGCGAGGTTCGGATCTACCTTGTAAAAACCACGGGGCTCGCCGAGAAAGTAATCCTGCACCCCAAGCGCGCCGTTGACGTAGTCGCCGACCGCGAACCCTGAATTGTTAGAGGCGACGACTTTGCCCACGCCCAGGGCGCGCATTACTTCGCCAAGGCCAACCGGCGGAATATAGGACTTGCCCTCGTTCATCCAGCCACGCATCGCCGGGTCCAGGGACAGGTATTCATTCTTCACCAGAATCTGCCCGGCCGCCGGTTCGCCGACCGGTACTTCCTGATAGGTGAACGTCTCGCGGGTGGCTGCGCCGACGGGACGTTTGGCGAGCAGGAACTGGCGATTGATCGGGTTTGTCATGACAGGCGCTCAAGATGAATGAAGCTTTGTTGATAGCCCGTAAGAGGCGATGCTGCAAGTCCGGCTGATGCGGCGAATACAGCTTTATCCAGTGCAGTGATGATGATGC
>JALYPE010000269.1 GCA_030856525.1 Pseudomonadota bacterium
GGTGATGCTCACCACCGGGCCAAAGATTTCTTCCTGGAAGACGCGCATTTTGTTGGTGCCCTTGAGCAAGGTCGGCTGGATGTAATAGCCGCTCGACAGGCTGCCCTCGAGTTTTTCCACCTTGCCGCCGGTCAACAACTCGGCGCCTTCACCCTTGGCAATTTCCAGGTACGAAAGAATCTTGTCGAACTGCTGTTCGGATGCCTGGGCGCCGACCATGGTGTCGGTGTCCAGCGGATCGCCACGTTTGATTTGCAGGACTTTTTTCATGACCACTTTCATGAAGTCGTCGTAGATCGACTCCTGGACCAGTGCGCGCGATGGGCAGGTGCACACTTCGCCCTGGTTGAAGAACGCCAGCACCAGACCTTCAGCGGCTTTCTCGATGAACGTCGGTTCGGCTTGCATGATGTCTTCGAAGAAGATGTTCGGCGACT
Organism: Pseudomonadota bacterium; assembly: GCA_030856525.1. Classification (GTDB taxonomy): domain Bacteria; phylum Pseudomonadota; class Gammaproteobacteria; order Pseudomonadales; family Pseudomonadaceae; genus Aquipseudomonas. The sequence goes on from JALYPE010000269.1 coordinate 438, forward strand.
TGCCACCCAGCTCCACGGTGGACGGAATGATGTTTTCGGCCGCGCATTTCATGATGTGCGAGCCAACCGGAGTCGAGCCGGTAAAGGCGATCTTGGCGATGCGTTTGCTGGTGGCCAGCGCTTCGCCGGCTTCTTTGCCGAAACCCTGGACGATGTTCAGCACGCCCGGCGGCAGCAGGTCGCCAATCAGCTCGACCAGTACGGTGATGCCCAGTGGGGTTTGTTCGGCAGGTTTGAGCACCACGCAGTTACCGGCAGCCAACGCCGGGGCAAGTTTCCACGCGGCCATCAGGATCGGGAAGTTCCACGGAATGATCTGCCCGACCACGCCGAGCGGTTCATGAATGTGATAAGCCACAGTGTTGCCGTCGATTTCGGCAGCGCTGCCTTCCTGAGCGCGGATGCAACCGGCGAAGTAGCGGAAGTGGTCTGCGGCCAGCGGGATGTCCGCATTGAGGGTTTCGCGAACGGCTTTGCCGTTGTCCCAGGATTCGGTGATCGCCAGCAGTTCCAGGTTTTCTTCGATGCGATCAGCGATTTTCAGCAGCGCCAGCGAACGTGCCTGGGCGGACGTGGCGCCCCAGGCATCGGCGGCGGCGTGGGCAGCGTCCAGGGCCTTGTCGATGTCTTCGGCGGTGGAACGTGGGAATTCGGCAATGGGTTGGCCGTTCACGGGTGAGGTGGTGGTGAAGTACTGACCTTTAACAGGCGCGACGAACTCGCCGCCGATGTAGTTACCGTATTTGCTCTTGAACGAAACGATAGCGCCTTCAGTACCGGGGTGAGCGTAACGCATGATGTTTTCTCCTGGCTTTTGTAGTTATGGAAGAGAGGCGCATGTGCGCTTGCTATAAGCGTAGAGCAAAGGTTGGGCCACTGCCTTGCAGGTCAGAGGAATCAAGGCTTTAGGTGATTTCTGTCAGACGGGCGGATGCTCTCTGTCGCGAGGTCGACACGGTGCAGGTGACAGTTTGTACCGGTTCTGACACAGGTGGTGACCGGGCGGGCTCGCCAGCATTGCAATGCCGACTGCGCTGGAGGATGCTCGGGCTTGCACTTTTGATGGCTGCTGCTTCGCCCCTGTAGGAGCTGTCGAGTGAAACGAGGCTGCGATCTTTTGAAATAACTTTGAAAAGATCGCAGCCTCGTGTCACTCGACAGCTCCTACGGGGGCCGTGGACCTTTCGGGGAGAACAATAAGAAATGCACGACAACCATTTGAGTCGCCATGCCCGGCAAGTGTTGACCGTCACCCAGGGGAAATCTCACCTGCACGGGCCCGGTAGCGATCCGTCCATTGCCCGATCCTGGTTGCGGTGTCTGGAGGACTATCACCTCGACCCGGCCCAGACGATGGCGCCGACGGTGCTCGAACATGGCCGCGTGCTCGAAAGCCGCGAACGCTTGCAGCAAGTGCTGCAGATCGCGGGCTCCGAGATGAGCAGTCTTCATCAGCAGCTCTCTGGCGCAGGCCATGCGGTACTGCTGACCGATGCCCGCGGAGTGATCCTCAACTGCGTGACTGCACCGGCCGAGCGCAAGATATTCGAGCGCGCCGGCCTGTGGCTCGGCGCCGACTGGAGTGAAGCGTGCGAAGGCACCAACGGCATCGGCACCTGCCTGGTGGAACGCCAGTCGCTGACTATCCATCAAGATGAACATTTTCGCGGCCGCCACACCGGCCTGACCTGCTCGGCAAGCCCGGTGTTCGACCCTCATGGCGAATTGCTGGCGGTGCTGGATGTGTCATCGGCACGCCATGAGGTCTCCCGCCAGAGTCAGTTTCACACGATGGCGCTGGTCAATCTGTCGGCGAAGATGATCGAGAGCTGCTATTTCCTGCGCTATTTCGACAATCAATGGTTGCTGCGTTTTCATCTGCAGGCCGAATCCGTCGGGCTGTTCAGCGAAGGGCTGTTGGCGTTTGACGGGGAAGGGCGCATCAGCGCGGTCAATCAGAGTGCGCTGAACCTGCTCGGGCAAATTCGCGGGGGGTTGCTGGGCAAGCCCGTAGAAGCGTTTTTCGATTGTTCGCTGGATGATTTGCTGGGGCGGGCGAGTGTCGATGCCAGTGCCAGCTGGCCGTTGCGCACTCGTGACGGGCGGTGCCTGTTTGCGCTGTTGCGTGGGCAGCCGCGCAGTATTCCCCTGCGGATGGCGCCTCCATCAGTGAACGCGCAACCTGCGCGCTTGCCGGGAATTTGCCTGGGCGATGCCGGATTGCAGGAAGATTTTCGCAAGTCTGTGCGCGTGTTCGAGCGCGATGTGCCGCTGTTGATCAATGGCGAAACCGGCTCCGGCAAGGAGGCGTTCGCCAAGGCTGTGCATCAGGCCAGTCAACGCTGCGCTAAATCATTCGTTGCGCTTAATTGTGCAGCCATTCCTGAAAGCCTGATCGAGAGCGAACTGTTCGGCTATCGCGGTGGCAGTTTCACCGGTGCGCGCAAGGAAGGCATGCGCGGCAAGTTGCAGCAGGCCGATGGCGGCACGTTGTTTCTGGATGAAATCGGCGACATGCCGCTGGCGATGCAGACCCGGCTATTAAGGGTTCTGGAAGATCGGCAAGTGGTACCCATCGGGGGGGAACCGGAATCGGTCAATGTGCGCATCATCAGCGCGACCCACCGTGACTTGTTGGGGCGGGTGCAGGACGGCAGTTTCCGCGAAGACCTTTATTACCGGCTTAACGGTCTGGAAGTCGCGTTGCCGGCGTTGCGTGATCGCAGCGACAAATCGCAGTTGCTGGATTTTTTGCTGGCCGAGGAAACGCCCGGTGAAACCTTGGTGATTGACGCCCAAGCGCGCCAGGCCTTGCTCGGTTTTGCCTGGCCAGGGAACGTGCGGCAGTTGCGCAATGTGCTGCGTACGCTGGCGGCGCTGTGTGATGGCGGTCGCATAGGGTTTGAAGATCTGCCGGCGATGATTCGGCAGGCCCGGCCCGCGCCGGTCGATGCGGTCGAAGGGCCGACGGATCATCCGCTGGATGATGCCGAGCGATCGACACTGCTCAATACGCTGGAGCACACGCGGTGGCACATGACGCTTACGGCAGAGCAGTTGGGCATCAGTCGCAATACGCTTTATAGAAAACTGCGTAAACACGGCATCGCTCGGTCGGCCTGACAGATCAAAGCGAAAAGGTGCGAATTTCCCCTCTCTACGCTAACCTGCGGCCATGTTTTACGAGGTCGACTATGCACATTCATATTCTTGGTATCTGCGGCACTTTCATGGGTTCGATGGCGGTTCTGGCCAAGGAACTCGGCCATCATGTGACGGGCTCCGATGCCAACGTCTATCCGCCGATGAGCACTCAACTCGAAGCCCAAGGCATCGAACTGACCCAGGGTTACGATCCGGCGCAACTGGATCCGGCGCCTGACCTCGTGGTCATTGGCAATGCCATGTCCCGCGGCAACCCGGCGGTGGAATATGTGCTGAACAAAGGCCTGCCGTACGTCTCCGGGCCGCAATGGCTGGCCGACCACGTGCTGCAGAATCGCTGGGTGCTCGCCGTCGCGGGTACTCATGGCAAAACCACCACCAGCAGCATGCTCGCCTGGGTGCTGGAGCATGCGGGCATGAGCCCGGGTTTCCTGATCGGCGGGGTGCCGCAGAACTTCTCCGTGTCTGCACGCTTGGGCGATACGCCGTTTTTCGTGATCGAAGCGGATGAGTACGACAGCGCCTTTTTCGACAAACGCTCGAAATTCGTTCACTACCGTCCGCGCACGGCGATCCTGAATAATCTTGAGTTCGACCACGCCGACATCTTTCCGGATTTGCCCGCCATCGAGCGGCAATTCCACCATCTGGTGCGAACCATCCCGAGCGAAGGGCTGGTCATCCATCCGACCACCGAACCGGCCTTGCAGCGCGTCATCGAGATGGGCTGCTGGACCCCGGTGCAAACCACCGGCGCCGGTGGCCAGTGGCAGGTCAAATTGCTCAGCGAAGACGGTTCCAAGTTCGAAGTCATGTTCGAAGGCGTCGCTCAAGGCGTTGTCGAATGGGACATGACTGGCCAGCACAATGTCGCCAACGCCTTGGCTACTTTGGCGGCAGCGCGTCACGTCGGCGTAGTGCCGTCCATGGGCATCGCCGCGTTGAGCGCGTTCAAAAGTGTCAAACGACGCATGGAAAAAGTCGCGGACGTGCGCGGCATCACCATCTATGACGATTTCGCTCACCACCCGACCGCCATTGCCACCACGCTTGATGGTCTGCGCAAACGCATCGGCGACGCGCCGCTGATCGCCATCATCGAGCCACGCTCCAACTCGATGAAACTCGGCGCGCACCGGGATGGTTTGCCGGACAGCGTGGTCGATGCTGATCAGGTGATCTGGTACGCGCCGGCCAACTTAGGCTGGGATCTGGCCGCGACTGCCGCGTTGTGCACCGTGCCCTCGATTGTCAGTGATTCACTGGAAGGCATCATTGCCCGGGTCAAGAGTCAGGCCCAACCCGGCACGCACGTGGTGATCATGAGCAACGGCGGCTTCGGCGGCCTGCACGGTAAACTCGCCGAGGCGCTGCAATGAATAACGGCCCGGAACGCATCACGCTGGCGATGACCGGGGCCTCGGGCGCGCAGTATGGTTTGCGCCTGCTGGACTGCCTGGTGCGCGAAGACCGTGAGGTGCATTTCCTGATTTCCAAGGCGGCGCAACTGGTGATGGCCACCGAGACTGACGTCACGTTGCCGCCAAAGACCCAGATGATGCAGGCCTTCCTCACCGAATACACCGGTGCCGCTGCCGGGCAGATTCGTGTGTATGGCAAGGAAGACTGGATGTCGCCGGTGGCCTCAGGCTCCGGTGCGCCAGCGGCGATGGTGGTGGTGCCGTGTTCCACCGGGACCTTGTCGGCCATCGCTACGGGTGCCTGCAACAACCTGATCGAACGGGCCGCCGACGTGACCTTGAAGGAGCGTCGCCAGTTGATTCTGGTGCCGCGCGAGGCGCCGTATTCGAGCATTCATCTGGAGCACATGCTCAAGTTGTCGAACATGGGCGTGACCATTTTGCCGGCCTCGCCAGGCTTCTATCACCAGCCGCAAACCATCGATGACCTGATCGATTTTGTCGTCGCGCGGATTCTCAATCTGCTGAACATCCCGCAGGACATGCTGCCGCGTTGGGGCGAACACCATCTGACCAGCGATGAATAAACTGTTGGTCGTCCTGCTCGCCCTGCAATTGGCGGGATGCGCTACGGCGCGCACGCTGGACGCAGCCAAGCCCGGGGCGCCGGTGGTGTACGCCGGAACACGGCTGGATTTGTATGCGCTGAACGGCGGTAGCTGTGCGATGGACCGGTTTGGCGCAGAGGCGCCGAGTTATCCAGGCGTTGACCTGCCGGCGAGTGCATTGCTGGATACGCTGTTGTTGCCGTTGTCGGTGTTGACGGTTTTGGGTGTCGGGTTTCAGGCGACCGGTGGTTTGTAGCGTTCGGCTATGAATCTGTGTCGCGCCCTTCGCGAGCAAGCCCGCTCC
>JALYPE010000270.1 GCA_030856525.1 Pseudomonadota bacterium
GGAGCGGGCTTGCTCGCGAAGCTTTTAAGAGGCCCACCCCGGCTTACGCTTTTGCATGAACGCCATCGTCCCCTCTATCCCTTCCGCGCCCGTCACCGCTTCGCTGAATCCTGTCGCGGCTTCATCAAGCAAGGCGTCGGACGGCTGCCCCGCGCTCGCCAGCAAGAGTTTTTTGGTTCGCGCATTCGCCTCGGGCGCGCAGCACAGCACATGCGCCAGCACCTCATCGAGGCGTTCGGCCAGGGCTTGCGCGTCATGCTCGACGAAATGCACCAGGCCGATCTGCCGCGCGTAACTGCCATCGAAACGCGCCGCCGTCAGCGCCAGGCGTCGCGCCTGGGTCAGGCCGATGCGCTGCACCACGAACGACGCGATCTGCGCGGGGAGCAAGCCGAGGCTGGTCTCCGGCAGACCGAATTGCGCCTGATGATCGGCGAGGGCGACATCACTGACGCACGCCAGGCCCAGACCGCCGCCCAGCACGGCGCCTTGCAGCACGGTGATCACCACTTGCGGAGCGTGTTGCACTGCTTGCAACAGCGTGCCGAACGCGCGGTTCAAGTCGCGGTATGCCGAAGCGCCCTGAGCGCGGGCCTCGGCCATGTCCCTGATGTCACCGCCGGCGCAAAAATGCCCGCCGGCGCCACCGATGACCAAGGCCCGCACGCTGCGATCGTCGCGCACGGTCGCCAGTACCAACCTCAGTTCCGCCACCATCTGCAAGCTCATGGCGTTGCGGCTCTCTGGCCGGTTCAGGGTGATGTGCAGCACGCCGTTGTGCAGTTCGAGCAATAACGTCTGGCAAACCGGCAGGGCGCTCACTTCTTTTTCCCCGGCAAGGTGCCATGAGTTTGCAGATGATGCCCAGCATGATCTCGTCCGCGCCGCCGCCAATCGACACCAGCCGCACGTCGCGATAGGCCCGGGCCACCGGGTTATCCCACATGAAACCCATACCGCCCCAATATTGCAGGCAACTGTCGCTGACTTCGCGGCCCAGGCGCCCGGCCTTGAGTTTGGCCATCGACGCCAGACGCGTGACGTCCTGACCTTTGATGTACTGCTCGGTGGCCTGATACACCAGCGCGCGCAGGCATTCGATTTCGGTTTGCAACTCGGCGAGACGGAAATGGATGACCTGATTGTCGATCAGCGCCGAGCCGAAGGTCTTGCGCTCTTTGCAGTATTCGATGGTGCTGTCGATGCAGTATTCCAGGCCCTTGATCATGTTCGCCGCGCCAAACAAACGTTCCTCCTGGAACTGCAGCATCTGCATCATGAACCCGGCGCCTTCATGACCGATGCGATTACGCTGCGGCACGCGCACGTCGTCGAAAAACACCTGGGCGGTTTCCGAACTGCGCATGCCGAGCTTGTCCAGGTGCGAGCTGAGGCTGATCCCCGGTGTGGTCATCGGCACCATGATCAGCGACTTGTTGATGTGCGGTTTGTCGTCAGAGGTGTTGGCCAGCAGGCAAATGAAATCGGCGCTCGGCGAGTTGGTGATCCACATTTTGCTGCCGTTGATCACGTAGTCATCGCCATCCTTGCGCGCGGTGGTTTTCAGCCCGGCCACATCGGAACCGGCGCCGACTTCGGAAACGCCAATGCAACCGACCTGCTCACCGCTGATCGCCGGGCGCAGGAACTCTTCACGCAGTTCGTCGGAGCCGAAGCGGGACAGGGCCGGGGTGCACATGTCGGTCTGCACGCCGATGGACATCGGGATGCCGCCGCAGTGAATGGTGCCGAACTCTTCGGCGGCCACAATCGAATAGCTGTAATCGAGCCCCATGCCGCCGAATTTCTCCGGCTTGGAAATGCCCAGCAGGCCGAGTTCGCCGGCCTTGCGGAAAATCTCGTGGATGGGAAAACGCCCGGCCTTTTCCCACTCATCGACGTGCGGATTGATCTCGTGGTCGACGAATTGGCGGACCGTGCGGCGCAGTGCTTCATGTTCCTGGGTGAAGATCATTTTTATTGTTCTCCTCTCGCCGGTTCAGAACCGGGCTACGCCAAAAGTGTTGGGGTGCAGCCGCCGCACCCCGGCTTCGTGACAGATGTCCAGCAAGTAGCCGAGCAAGGTCCGGGTATCGCGCGGGTCGATCAAACCGTCATCCCACAGATTGGCGCTGCCGTACAGCGCGGTGGATTGGCTATCGAGTTTTTGCGCGGTGACCTGTTCCAGCATGTCGAGCATTTTCGGGTCCGGCACCAGCCCCTCTTTGAGCTGTTTGGCCTCGGTGACAATGCGCAGCACTTTGCCGGCCTGGGCGCCGCCCATCACCGAGGTGCGGCTGTTCGGCCAGGCGAAAATGAAACGCGGATCCAGGCCACGGCCACACATCGCGTAGTTGCCCGCGCCATAGGAGCCGCCGACGACGATGGTCAGTTTAGGCACCCGCGCATTGGCGACGGCCTGAATCATCTTGGCACCGTGCTTGATCACGCCTTGCTGCTCCGACTCGGTGCCGACCATGAACCCGGTGGTGTTATGAAAAAACAGCAACGGCGTCTGGCTCTGGTCGCACAGCTGAATGAATTGCGCGGCCTTGCTCGCGCCCTTCGGCGTGATCGGGCCGTTGTTGCCGATGAAGCCGCAGGCGCGTCCCTGGATGTGCAAATGGCCGCAGACCGTTTGCTGGTCGAACTCACTTTTGAATTCCAGAAACCTTGAGCCGTCAGCGATCCGCGCGATGATTTCTCGCACGTCGTAAGGTTTTTTCGGATCGTCCGGAATCAGCCCCAGCAATTCATCGATCGGGTAGAGCGGTTCGTCTACCGGGGGTTCGGCCAGCCACGGCAGTTGCTCGTTCCAGCCCAGCAGGCTGACGATCTCGCGCGCCTGACGCACACCGTCGGCATCGTTCTCGGCCAGGTACTCTGCAGTACCGGCGACTTGCGCGTGCATTTCGGCGCCACCCAGTTCTTCATCGGTGGCGATTTCACCGGTCGCCGCTTTCAACAACGGCGGCCCTGCCAGAAACAGCTTGGCCTTGCCACGCACCACCACCACGTAATCGGACAAGCCCGGCTGGTAGGCGCCGCCAGCGGTCGCCGAGCCGTGCACTACGGTAATCTGTGGCAAGCCCATGGCCGACATCCGCGCCTGATTGGCAAAGCTGCGCGCGCCTTCGACGAAAATATCCGCCGCGTAATTAAGGTTGGCACCGCCGCTTTCAGCGAGAGTGATCACCGGCAGTTTGTTCTCGGTGGCGATCTGCTGCAGGCGCAGGGATTTTTTCAGGCCGCTGGGGGAAATGGTCCCGCCCTTGATCGCGCTGTTGTTCGCCACCACCAGCACCCGCACCCCGGACACATAACCAATCCCGGCAATCAATCCGCCGCCGGCCGAACTGCCATCCTTGTCGTCATGCAATTTATAGCCGGCCAGGCTCGCCAGTTCGAGGAACGGGGCGCCTGGGTCGAGCAACAGGTTGAGGCGTTCGCGAGGCAACAGTTGCCCACGTTTTTCGAATTTGCCTTTGGCATCCGCAGCCTTGTTCAGCACGTTCTGCTCGAGCTGACGGACCTGCTCGATGCCGACCAGCATCGCGGCACGGTTGCTGGCGAATTGTCCGCTGAACGGGTCGATGTGCGACTGGATTACCGGCATGGCTTATTCCTCGTCCTTCGCAGCGTCCGGCTGCAGCACTTGCGGCAAGTAAGCGCGATGAAAACCGTTATACGACGCGCTGTTCTGCGCCTTGTGCAACGGCCACGCCCGACCGCCGAGGCTGGCGGCGCCGTCGATGCGCAGGGTGCTGCCGCTGACGAACGCCGCAGCCGGGCTGAGCAGAAACACGATCGCCGCGCTGACTTCCGATTCGGTGCCGATGCGCTTGAGCGGCACGTGCTCGCGCAAGGTCGGAATCACCGCTTTGAAGGCGCCTTCGTAGGTGTCCATGCCGCTCGATGCGATCCAGCCCGGCGCCACTGCGTTAACCCGCACCCCGGCGTAACCCCATTCGAGCGCGGCGGTCTTGGTCAGGTTGTCCATGCCCGAGCGCGCCGCCCCCGAGTGACCCATGCCGGGCATGCCGCCCCACATGTCGGCGAGCATATTGACGATCGCCCCACCGTGTTTGCTCATGGATTGATTGAACACTTCCCGGGCCATCAGAAAACCGCCGACCAGATTGGTGCGCATCACGGTTTCAAAACCCTTCTGGTTGATCGAGGCCAGTGGCGCCGGATATTGCCCGCCGGCATTGTTGACCAGACCGTGAATCGGGCCGTGCTTGCCGATCAACTCGCTGATCAGCTGGCGGACCACTTCTTCGTCACGAATGTCGCAGGTGGCCCAGTCAGCGTGGCCGCCGTCTTCGGCAATTTCCGCCGCGACAGTTTGCAGCCTGTCGGCCTTGCGTCCGATCAGCAGTACCTGCGCGCCGAGCGACGCCAGTTCGTGTGCGGTGCAACGGCCGATGCCGCTGCCGCCGCCGGTGACGATAATGGTCTGACCGGCAAACAGACCGGCTTTGAAAATCGAATCGTAGGCCACGGCGGCAGTCCTCTAGTTGACCTGGTCGGCGATGCTCTGCGGCACCGGAATCTGGATCTCCAGCAGTTGCTGGGCGAAGGCTTTGCCTTGCGGATCGATGCGCAGACTGGCCACGCCACCGCCGCCCAAGGCGTTTTCCAGGAGAAAGTTGAGGCTATGGGTGGCGGGCAGGTACCAGCGTTCGACGCGACCGTGGATCGGGTCGAGCACGTGGCGCATCCAGTCGACGATCACTTCCGGGGTCAGCGCTTCGGCGATCCACGGAAGGAATTCAGGTTCGCGGGCCATGACCCCAATGTTGCTGTGATTGCCTTTGTCGCCAGAGCGCGCGACCGCCAGTTTGACCAGGGCCACACTGGCGTCGGCCCGGC
>JALYPE010000271.1 GCA_030856525.1 Pseudomonadota bacterium
GGAGCGGGCTTGCTCGCGAAAGCGGTCTAAAGGTCGCCAAGCCCATCGATCAGCGCCTGATTCTGCTCAGGCGTGCCGATGCTGATCCGCAAGAACTGTGCAATCCGCTCCTGCTTGAAGTGCCGAACGATCACACCCTGCTCGCGCAACTTCGCTGCCAGGCCTGCCGCATCGTGTTGCGGGTGCCGGGCGAAAATGAAGTTCGCCGCCGACGGCAGCACTTCAAATCCTTTCGCCTGCAACTGCGCGACCACCTGTTCACGACTCTCGATCACCCACTGGCAAGTCTTGTCGAAATACTCGCGATCTTCGAACGCCGCAGCAGCACCGACGTTGGCCATGCGGTCCAGCGGATAGGAGTTGAAGCTGTTCTTGATCCGCTCCAGCGCCTCGATCAGGTCCGGATGCCCCACCGCCAAGCCGACACGCAAGCCCGCCAATGAACGTGATTTGGACAGCGTCTGCGTCACCAGCAGGTTCGGATACCGATCGACCAGACTGATCGCCGTCTCGCCACCAAAATCGATGTAGGCCTCGTCCACCACCACCACTGATTCCGGGCTGGCCTTGAGGATCCGCTCAACCGCGTCCAGTGCCAGCAGGCAACCGGTCGGCGCGTTCGGGTTGGGGAAAATAATCCCGCCGTTCGGCTTGGCATAATCCGCCGGGTTGATCTGGAACTGCTCATCGAGCGCCACCGCGTCGAATTCGATGCCGTACAACCCGCAGTAAACCGGATAGAAGCTGTAACTGATGTCCGGGAACAACAGTGGTTTATCGTGCTGCAACAAGCCGTGAAAAATGTGCGCCAGGACTTCGTCCGAACCGTTGCCGAGGAACACTTGATTGCCCTGCACGCCGTAGTATTTGGCAACGGCTTGCTTGAGGACATCGCTGTTCGGGTCCGGGTACAAACGCAGGTTGTCATTGAGCTCGGTCTGCATCGCCGCCAACGCTTTGGGCGATGGGCCATACGGATTTTCGTTGGTGTTGAGCTTCACCAGTTTGGTCAGTTTCGGCTGCTCGCCGGGCACGTAAGGCACCAGATCCTTGACGAACGGGCTCCAGAATTTACTCATGTTCAGTTCCCCTTCTGCTCATCAACGATGCGGTATTCAGCACTGCGGGCGTGGGCAGTCAGCGACTCGCCACGGGCCAGCACGGAAGCGGTCTTGCCCAGTTCGGATGCGCCCTGCTCCGAGCAGAAAATGATCGACGAGCGCTTCTGGAAATCGTACACGCCCAGTGGCGACGAGAAGCGCGCGGTGCCGGACGTAGGCAGCACGTGATTCGGCCCGGCGCAGTAATCGCCCAGCGCTTCGCAGGTGTGACGGCCCATGAAGATTGCCCCGGCGTGGCGAATCTGCGGCAACCAGGCTTGCGGATCTGCGACCGACAACTCCAGGTGTTCCGGTGCGATGCGGTTGGCCACTTCGATGGCTTGTTCCATGTCGCGAACCAGGATCAATGCGCCACGGCCATTGATCGAGGATTCAATAATTTCTGCGCGCTCCATGGTCGGCAGCAGCTTGGCGATGCTTGCCGCGACCTTATCGAGAAACTCGGCATCCGGGCTGACCAGAATCGCCTGAGCGTCTTCGTCGTGTTCGGCTTGGGAAAACAGGTCCATGGCGATCCAGTCCGGATCGGTGTGGCCATCGCAGACCACCAGAATCTCCGACGGGCCGGCAATCATGTCGATGCCAACCTGACCGAACACGTGGCGCTTGGCGGTGGCGACATAGATGTTGCCCGGGCCGACAACCTTGTCGACTTTCGGCACGCTCTCGGTGCCGTAAGCCAGTGCGGCAACCGCTTGCGCACCACCAATGGTGAACACGCGATCAACGCCAGCAATGCAGGCGGCGGCGAGCACCAGCTCGTTGAGTTCACCGCGCGGCGTCGGTACGACCATGACCACTTCGGTCACACCGGCAACCTTGGCCGGAATGGCGTTCATCAACACTGAAGACGGGTACGACGCCTTGCCGCCCGGTACATAAAGACCGGCGCGATCCAGCGGCGTGACCTTCTGGCCCAGCACCGTGCCGTCGGCCTCGGTGTAGCTCCAGGAATCCTGCTTCTGTTTTTCGTGATAGCTGCGCACCCGCGCGGCGGCTTTTTCCAGGGCTTCGCGTTGCGCAACGGTGATCCGCGTCAGCGCCAGCTCCAGGCGCTCGCGCGGCAGGATCAGGTCCGACATGGAGGCAACGTCCAGCCCGTCGAATTGCCGGGTGTAGTCCACCAGCGCCGCATCACCACGCTCGCGAACAGCCTTGATGATGTCCAGCACTCGCTGATTGACCGAGTCGTCAGACACACTTTCCCAGCTCAACAGATGATCCAGATGATGGGCGAAATCCGGATCAGCAGCGTTGAGTCGGCGAATTGCAGTCGGTGCGGTCATAGCGAGAGCCTCATAGGAATGGCAAAAACTCAGGCGCCCTAACTTAGCAGTCGTTTCCGCTTGGGCACCCGAGATTCTGGCTATGAGGCGGATAGACGGGCGCGACTCAAGGTCGCGCAGGTGAATCAGCCGCGGTGTCGTGACTCCACTGCCTTGCGCAAGGTGTCGATCAACGCCTGGATACGGGCGTGCTGCATTTTCATCGAAGCTTTGTTGACGATCAGCCGGGAGCTGATGTCGGCAATGAAATCCTGGGGTTCCAGGCCATTGGCGCGCAGGGTGTTGCCCGTGTCGACCACGTCGATGATCTTGTCCGCCAGACCGATCAGCGGCGCCAGCTCCATCGAACCATACAGCTTGATGATGTCAACCTGACGGCCCTGCTCGGCGTAATAACGCTTGGCAACGTTGACGAACTTGGTCGCGACACGCAAACGGCCTTTAGGCTCGACATCGCCAACCCGGCCTGCGGTCATCAGCTTGCACAGGGCAATGCGCAGGTCCAGAGGTTCGTACAAACCCTGGCCACCGTATTCCATCAACACATCTTTACCGGCGACGCCCAGGTCCGCGGCACCATGCTCGACATAGGTCGGCACATCGGTGGCACGCACGATCAGCAGACGCACATCGGCCTGGGTCGTGGGGATGATCAGCTTGCGGCTCTTGTCCGGATTCTCGGTCGGCACGATGCCCGCTTCAGCCAGAAGCGGCAGGGTGTCGTCAAGGATTCGGCCCTTGGACAGTGCGATGGTCAACATGGGAAACGTCAATCCTTCATCAGGCTATTGCTGTCCGGTCGCAAATGGCGCCAGACACAGATCGAGGCCATTACAGCCT
>JALYPE010000310.1 GCA_030856525.1 Pseudomonadota bacterium
CTCCCACATTGGATCGCGTGTGGCTTAAGACTTTTTGCCGGTTCCGGCAGCTTTGACGCTGCGTTGGCGCTGGGCTTCGAACAGGCAAACGCCGGTGGCCACGGAAACGTTGAGACTGCTGACGCTGCCCGTCATCGGCAAATGCACCAGGTAATCACACAGATCGCGAGTCAAACGACGCATTCCACTGCCTTCCGCACCCATGATCAGGATGGTCGGGCCGGTCATGTCCTGCTGATACAGGCTTTGCTCAGCTTCACCCGCCGTACCGACAACCCACAGACCACGCTGCTTGAGCTTTTCGAGGGTGCGCGCCAGGTTGGTAACGGCAACCAACGGAATCACTTCTGCAGCGCCGCAGGCGACTTTGCGCACCGTCGGGGTCAGCGTGGCTGACTTGTCCTTCGGCACGATTACCGCCAGCGCACCGGCGGCATCGGCCGAGCGCAGGCAAGCGCCGAGGTTGTGCGGATCGGTCACGCCGTCGAGCACCAGCAGCAGCGGTGCGCCTTCGGTGCGATCGAGCAGCTCGTCGAGCATGGCCTCACCCCAGACCTGGCTCGGACTCACGTCCGCAACCACGCCTTGGTGCACGCCCTCAACCCAAGCGTCGAGCTCACGACGTTCGGCATTGCCAACGGCAACCCGGTTCTGGCCTGCCAGCTCGATCAACGTCTGAACGCGCGGATCACTGCGACCTTCGGCCAGCCAGATCTGCTTGACGCGTTTCGGGTGGTGACGCAACAACGCTTCTACCGCATGCACGCCGTAGATTTTTTCCAGACTCATGATTTGGCCTTAGGTTTACGCGCCCCGCCGCTCTTGGCTGGAGCCGAACCCGCTTTTGGCGGGCCTTTACGGTGCTTGCTTGGCTTGCTGCCGGGAGCCTTGTCAGGCGCCGACCGTCCGGTCTTTCCCTCAGACGCCGCTTTACCACCGCTTTTCGCTTCAGACAATAAAGCCTGTTTCAATTCACGGCTTTTGCGCAGCTCGGCGTTTTTGGCCGCCGCATCGCTCGGGCGGTAAGCCTCTACTGCCTTTTCCTTTGCTGGCCGACGACCGGTTTTTGCCGGCGCCGGTTCTGCTGCAGTCTTACCGGCGGACTTGCCGGCAGGCTCGGTTTTTTCAGTGCCGCGCTTCTTGCGGCCAATCGGCGCGCTGATGGTTTTTTCAGCCATCTCGAAGTCGATCTTGCGCTCGTCGAGGTCGACACGCATCACGCGCACTTCAACCGTGTCGCCAAGGCGGAAGCTGCGACCGGTACGCTCACCGGCGAGGCGGTGATGCACAGGATCGAAGTGGTAGTAATCACCCGGCAGCGCGGTGACGTGCACCAGGCCTTCGACGTAGATGTCGGTCAGCTCGACGAACAGGCCAAAACCGGTCACGGCAGTGATCACACCCGGGAACGACTCGCCCACGCGGTCTTTCATGAACTCGCACTTGAGCCAGTTCACCACGTCACGAGTCGCTTCATCGGCACGACGTTCGCTCATCGAACACTGCTCGCCGAGCTGCTCGAGGGCCGCTTCGTCGTACGGATAGATGCGCGCTTTCGGAATGGTCATCGCGCCGGCACGGCGAACGTGCGGGGTGTCCATCTTCGAATGGATAACGCTGCGGATCGCCCGGTGCGTAAGCAAGTCCGGGTAGCGACGGATCGGCGAAGTGAAGTGGGTGTAGGCTTCATAATTCAGGCCGAAGTGGCCCTGATTGTCAGCGCTGTACACTGCCTGACTCAACGAGCGCAGCATGACGGTCTGGATCAGATGGAAATCCGGGCGGTCCTTGATGCTGGCCAGCAGTGCCTGGTAATCCTTCGGCGACGGCCCGTCCTTGCCTTTGTGCAGGGACAGACCGAGCTCGCCGAGGAAAGCGCGCAGTTTTTCCAGGCGCTCCGGCGGCGGACCGTTGTGAACGCGGTACAACGCAGGGATTTCGTGTTTTTTCAGGAATTCAGCAGTGGCCACGTTGGCCGCCAGCATGCATTCCTCGATCAGTTTGTGCGCATCGTTACGAACGGTCGGACGGATTTCGGCGATCTTGCGTTCGGTGCCGAAGATGATCCGGGTTTCCTGTGTTTCAAAATCGATCGCGCCACGCACATGACGAGCGCCCAGCAACACTTTGTACAGCGCGTAAAGCTGCTTGAGGTGCGGCAGAACATCGTTGTACTCGCCGCGCAGCTGACGCGCCTCGGTGAGTTTCGGCGTCTCCAGCATTGCGCTGACCTTGTTGTAGGTCAGGCGCGCGTGGGAGTGAATCACCGCTTCGTAGAAGCAATAGTCGGTCATCTCGCCGGTTTTCGAGATAGTCATCTCGCATACCATGGCCAGGCGATCAACGTGCGGGTTCAACGAGCACAGCCCATTGGACAGCTGCTCCGGCAGCATCGGGATCACCCGCTCGGGGAAGTACACCGAGTTGCCGCGAACCTGGGACTCGTTGTCCAGCGCCGAACCGATCTTCACGTAGCTGGAGACGTCGGCGATTGCCACGTACAACTTCCAGCCACCGGAGAACAGGCGCAGCTTGCCCGGCTTGGCCTCGCAGTAAACGGCGTCATCGAAGTCGCGCGCGTCTTCACCGTCGATGGTCACGAAAGGCAGATGACGCAAGTCGATGCGCTTCTCTTTGTCCTTTTCTTCGACTTCCGGCTTGAGCTTGGCGGCTTCTTTGAGGACCGCATCAGGCCAGACGTGAGGAATATCGTAGGCGCGAAGGGCGACATCGATTTCCATGCCCGGCGCCATGTAATTGCCCACAACTTCAACCACGTCGCCTTGCGGCTGGAAGCGCGGAGTCGGCCAGTGAGTGATCTTCACTTCGACGAACTGACCGATCTTGGCGCTGGCATTGCGACCCGGCGTGACCAGCACTTCCTGCTGGATCTTCGGATTGTCCGCCACCACGAAGCCGATACCGCCCTCTTCGAAATAACGACCAACAATGGTCTCGTGAGCCCGGGAAACCACTTCGACGATCATGCCTTCGCGGCGACCGCGACGGTCCAGACCGGAAACGCGGGCCAAGGCACGGTCGCCGTCGAACACCAGTCGCATCTGCGCCGGGCTCATGAACAGATCGTCGCTGCCGTCGTCCGGCACCAGGAAGCCGAAGCCGTCACGGTGACCGCTGATGCGACCGAGGATCAGGTCGAGCTTGTCCACCGGCGCATACGTACCACGACGGGTATAGATGAGTTGAGCGTCGCGCTCCATGGCGCGCAAGCGGCGGCGCAAGGCCTCGATCTGGTCTTCTGTGGTCAGACCAAACTCTTCGACCAGTTGCTCGCGGTTAGCAGGCGAACCCCGATCAGCAAGATGCTGAAGGATCAGTTCACGGCTAGGAATAGGGTTATCATATTTTTCCGCTTCACGAGCGGCCTCGGGATCGAGGGACTGCCAATCGGCCATTAGAGAGTTTTCACCTTGTCTATATGTGGGTTAGTTTGGCATAGGCGTAATGAAACGGGAAATTTCAGGCTGCGAGCGCCCGTCTAAAGCCTTTTATCACCACCTGAAAGCTGATTTCCAGACCGCTGGTAAAATTTACAAGGTTTTTTGCGCGACGGGGGTTTACAGTTAAAAAGACGCTCCGTATAGTGCGCGCCATCAACGACGGCGACGTTGTTGATACTGCCCAGATGGTGAAATTGGTAGACACGCCAGCTTCAGGTGCTGGTGACCGCAAGGTCGTGGAAGTTCGAGTCTTCTTCTGGGCACCAATT
>JALYPE010000338.1 GCA_030856525.1 Pseudomonadota bacterium
AAGCCTCGCCCCTACAGAAATGGATGTCGGACTATCCGAAAAGATAGCCCGAAGACGACGGATCGTCAGGCCTGGGCGGCTAAAACACGGCGCTCCCAGGGAGTAATTTCATCGAAGAAGCTGGTCAATTCCATGGACTTCGAAGCGACGTAGCCTTCGATGAACTCCTTGCCGAACAGTTCCTTCGCCAATTGACTACGCTTCAGACGTTCGAGAGCGGCGTGCAGGGTACACGGCAATGAAAGATTGTCCGGCACCGCGAATTCCCCCTGAATCGCATCGCTGGGCTCCAGTTTGTGCTCGATCCCATATAAACCGGCCGCCAGGCTCGCGGCGATCGCCAGGTATGGATTGGCATCGGCACCCGGCAAACGGTTTTCGACCCGACGAGCGGCCGGCGAACTGGCCGGAATGCGCAGTCCGGCCGCACGGTTGTCGTGCGACCAGCAGGCATTGTTCGGCGATGCAAAGGGGTGGCACAGGCGCTGGTACGAGTTGACGTTCGGCGCAAACAGCGCAGTGAAGTCGGCCATGCCGGCCTGCTGACCGCCGATAAAGTGGCGGAACGTCGCGGTAGGTTCGCCGTTGTTGTCGCTGAACACATTACGCCCGCTGCCGATCTCGACGATGCTCTGGTGAATGTGCATCGAGCTGCCCGGGGTGTGCGCCAGCGGCTTGGCCATGCAGACCACGGTCAGGCCATGCTTGAGCGCGACTTCCTTGAGCAGATGCTTGAAAAGGAATGTCTGGTCGGCCAGCAACAATGGATCGCCATGCAGCAAGTTAATCTCGAACTGGCTGACGCCCATTTCGTGCATGAATGTATCGCGGGGCAGATCGAGCGCCGCCATGCATTCATAGACTTCGCTGAAGAAGGGGCGCAAACCGTTGTTGGAACTGATGCTGAAGGCCGAATGACCGTCTTCGCGTCGGCCGTCCAGACCAACCGGCGGCTGGAAGGGTTGGTTGGGATCGGCGTTCGGTGCAAAGACAAAAAATTCCAGCTCGGTCGCCACCACCGGCGCCAGCCCCAGCGCAGCGTAACGAGCGATGACCGCTTTGAGCTGGCCACGCGTCGACAGGTTGGAGCTTTCGCCGGTCAGCTCATCGGCGTCGCAGATGGCCAGGGCGCGTGGCTGCTTGCTCCAGGGCAAGCGGTGGATCTGTGCAGGATCGGCGATCAACGCGAGGTCGCCGTCGTCGCTGCCGTAAAACCGTGCCGGCGGATACCCGCCCATGATGCATTGCAGCAATACGCCCCGCGCCAGCTGCAAACGTCGTCCTTCGAGGAAACCCTCGGCGGTCATTACCTTACCGCGTGGTACGCCGTTCAAATCCGGCGTGACACATTCAATCTCATCAATGCCGGTCAATCGCTGCGCGAGTGAACGCTGGCCATCGGTTGTCATGACGCAATCCTTGTTGTTGTGCGAGCCGCGAACGGCGACCTGCACAAAATAGGCTCCGCGTGTTCAGAATATCAAGCAGCTAAAACAAAAAGAAATATCAAGGCAGACACAGGCGGAACACGCCGCCGCCCAAGGCACCTCCATTGCTGATTTCGGTGTGCCCGCCAACGCCATTGCGCTGATGTAGCGCGGCGATACGACCGGCGAAATACAAGCCCAATCCTGTGCTGCCGCTGCTGTGATTAATGCCCTGCACGTAATCGGCCTGCCGATCGATCATTTCCGGCGGGTAACCCTCACCGTCGTCGTTGACCGTAAAAATCAGCTGGCCGGCTTCATCGCTGACGCTGATCAACAGCGCATGGCGGGCGAAACGAATGGCATTGTTGAGGGTGTTGGCCAGTACCGAGGCGATCAACTCGCGGTCGAAAAACCCCAGCGGACAGAGCGGATCGACCTCATAAGTGGCCATGATCCCGCGACTGGCAAATACGTCCTGATGGCAGGCGAGCTGCGCTTCGATGAAGTCATCCAGTTCGTGATAAGCCGGCTGCAACGGCATCTGATTCACGCCGAGTTTGTACAACCCCAGCAGCTGCACGAGCATGCCGTTGAGGTGGGCGAACTCGAAGTCGATCACGCCCTGCTCCGGCGTATTGCGCGCAGGGTCGGGCAAGCGCGTCAGCCATTGGCTATGGGCCTGCATCAGCATCGCCAGAGAATTTTTCATGTCGTGTACGGTGGAGGCAATCACCGTGGAAAAATCGAGTGCCGGGTCGTCGTGGTTCATGCGCCGAACGCCTTTTGTTTCAGTTTCTGGAAGCGCGCATGACGCGCGTCGGTATCAGGCATCAGGCCCACTGTTTTGAGGCAGGCCCGGCATTCCTCGAGCTCCGCCGACGGCACACTGGTGTCGGTGCCGTGCAGCAGCGACTGGGCCATGTTCAGCGCGATGCTGATGTTCTTCGGCTGCAGCGCCAGGGCTTTGCGGAACACGTCCCGCGCTTCCACCAGGTTGCCGGCCTTGTATACACGCACGCCCTGCCGGTTAAGGTCCGCTGCCGCGTTACCCGAATTGAGAATGCTCGGGTCGTCGGTCAGTTTGGCAATGCCCTGCATCACCGCGGGGTCGTCACCGTAAATTTCCGCGCAGTTCTTCAGCATCGAATTGCCTGCCTCAGGCTGGCCAAGGACCTGCAACTGCTTGGCGACCAACAGCGCGGCTTCGGCGCTCATGAATTGCTCCATGCCATCGAGTCGCTGCATCGCCTGCTCCGTGAGCTTCTCGGCGGTTTCGGCGTCGTTGAGCAACAGGCTGGTGGCTTTCATCAATCGTGCACGGATTTGCAGACCGGGATCGGTCGGGTTGTCCTTGGCCACTGCGCTCAGGGTGGTGTTGATTTCCAGCCGGGTGCGCGTGTCCAGCCCCTTGTCACTGCCTTTGCTGATCAGCGCATGGGCCAGCCCGAGGTTGCTCTCCGCATCCTTGAAACGCGACTGCGCGCCTTGGCTCACGGCCTGCCGATAGGCCTTGGAGGCGGTCTCGAAATCTTCGTTGGCCATCGCCAGTTTGCCCAGCAAAGCCTGACGACGCACCGCCAGCGGTGAAAGGCGAATCGCCTCCTCGAGAATATTCTGCGCAGCCTTGCTGTCACCTTCGGCGATCAGCACATCGGCCATGCCGTCATACAGCGCCGGCATCATCGGGAAAACTTTCAGGGCTTTCTCGTAGACGCCTTTGGCCTGGCTGATCTGGCCGCGCTTGTGCAGCAATTTACCCAAACCCGCGAACGCCCAAGGCTGCGGTCGATCAGCGATGATGCTGTCATAGAGACGTTCCAGCGCTTCGTTCTGGTTGAGATCGCGCAACGCATCGGCGCGGTATCGCAGACAC
>JALYPE010000369.1 GCA_030856525.1 Pseudomonadota bacterium
GAGTCACACCCGTCAAAAACAGTAAAACCCCACCCCGGACACAGTATAAATAAGTAACACCCCGCGCCATCCCAGTGCACATGCCAACCCGGTTGCCCCTCCCAAGCGCACAGGTTGCACCGAAAAAAACCCGCGCAAACGGTCAAATGCGCCAAAATTTACAGATATGCGACATTAAGGTACGCCCGTGCCACTGTTTAAGGCCCGCAGCCGCTCTGGAACTTGCATTGGGTATGGCCCCTGCATAAGTATCCGCAGGCACGACTCACGAGGTCGTCCTCTAATTCCAAAAATGACAACAAATCATGAGGCCACCATGCTTAAACACGCGGTCATTCCGTTTTTAGTCGGCGCAAGCTTGTTAGCCAGCGCACCTTTCGCCCAAGCGGCGACTAACCTGGTGTTCTGCTCCGAAGGGAGCCCGGCCGGTTTCGATCCAGGTCAGTACACCACCGGAACCGACTTCGACGCCTCTGCAGAAACCATGTTCAACCGCCTCACCCAGTTCGAGCGCGGCGGCACCGCCGTGATTCCTGGTCTGGCGACCAAATGGGACATCTCCGACGATGGCCTGACGTACACCTTCCACCTGCGTGAAGGCGTCAAGTTCCACACCACCCCGTACTTCAAACCCACTCGCGAATTCAACGCTGACGACGTGCTGTTCACCTTTAATCGCATGATTAACAAGGACGACCCGTTCCGCAAAGCGTACCCGACCGAATTCCCGTACTTCACCGATATGGGGATGGACACCAACATCACCAATATCGAAAAACTGGACGATCACACCGTCAAGTTCACCCTGAAAGACGTCGACGCGGCGTTCATCCAGAACATGGCCATGAGCTTCGCCTCGCTGCAGTCCGCCGAGTATGCTGCCCAGCTGCTCAAGGATGGCAAGGCTGCGGACATCAACCAGAAGCCGGTCGGCACGGGTCCGTTCGTGTTCAAGAGCTACCAGAAAGACTCCAACATCCGTTACACCGGCAACAAGGATTACTGGAAGCCTGACGACGTCAAGATCGACAACCTGATCTTCGCCATCACCACCGATCCGTCGGTGCGCATCCAGAAGCTGAAAAAGAACGAGTGCCAGGTCACCCTGTTCCCTCGTCCTGCCGACCTCAAGGCACTGCGTGAAGACAAGACCCTGAAGCTGCCTGAACAGGCCGGTTTCAACCTGGGTTACATCGCCTACAACGTGATGGACAAGATCAAGGGCAGTGATCAGCCAAACCCGATGGCCCAACTGAAAGTGCGTCAGGCACTGGATATGGCCGTCAACAAACAGCAGATCATCGACTCCGTTTACCAGGGCGCAGGTCAATTGGCGGTCAACGCCATGCCACCGACCCAGTGGTCTTACGACACCACCATCAAGGACACGCCGTACAACCCTGAGAAAGCCAAAGAGCTGCTCAAGGAAGCCGGCATCAAGGAAGGCACCGAGATCAACCTGTGGGCGATGCCGGTTCAGCGTCCTTACAACCCGAACGCCAAACTGATGGCTGAAATGCTGCAGTCCGATTGGGCCAAGGTGGGTATCAAGGCGAAGATCGTGACCTACGAATGGGGCGAGTACATCAAGCGCTCCAAGGGCGGCGAAAACGGCGCGATGCTGATTGGCTGGAGCGGCGACAACGGTGACCCGGACAACTGGCTCAACGTGCTGTTCGGCTGCGACTCGCTGGAAGGCAACAACTTCTCCAAATGGTGCGACAAGCAGTTTGACGACATCGTTAAACAAGCCAAGCGCACTTCGGATCAGGGCAAACGCACTGAGCTATACAAACAGGCGCAACACGTCCTCAAGGACGCTGTGCCGATGACACCTATCGCTCACTCGACGGTGTTCCAACCCATGCGCAACAACGTGCAGGACTTCAAGATCAGCCCATTTGGCTTGAACTCCTTCTACGGCGTCAGCGTCAGCAAATAAGAATTGGCAACGGCGACGTGCATGACGTCGCCGTTGTTTTTTCTATCGAGAATGTGGGAAAACGCCTACGTCCAAAACCCTCTGTTCAGACAGCCAGGTTAGAGGACGCGTCCCCTTTTCCCACAAGTACCTCGGACTTTTCGCCTTTACTGCCGGACCCACGGTTCATACCGTCGGGATCTGACCAGTGCATGTGTGGATTCTCGTTTTTTGTTAAGCCGCATGGTTTGAAATCAATGGTGCCGGTCCTCGTCTTGGGCGAGACACCCGCACATTGTCACAACACTGAATAAGGGAGCGATATGCGCCATTCCTTGGTTTTCTCCGCACTGCTGGGCACCGGCCTGCTGGCCGCAAGCTCCTTCTGCCAGGCCGCCAACAACAGCTTGGTGTTCTGCTCCGAAGGCAGCCCGGCGGGTTTCGACACCGCGCAATACACGACCGCGACCGATAACGATGCCGCCGAGCCGTTGTACAACCGCCTGGCCGAATTCGAAAAAGGCGCGACCAATGTCGTACCGGGCCTGGCGACAAGCTGGGATATTTCCGAGGACGGCCTCAAGTACACCTTCCACCTGCGCGAAGGCGTGAAATTTCATACAACCAAGTACTTCACGCCGACCCGCGATTTCAACGCCGACGACGTGCTGTTCACGTTTAATCGCATGCTCGATGCGCAACAACCTTTCCGTAAGGCTTATCCGACCGAGTTCCCGTATTTCAACGGAATGAGCCTCAACAAAAACATCGCCAAGGTCGAGAAGACCGGACCGCTCACCGTGGTCATGACGCTCAACAGCGTCGACGCTGCGTTCATCCAGAATATCGCCATGAGCTTCGCCGCGATCCTGTCCGCCGAATACGCCGACAAGCTGCTGGCCGACGGCAAGCCGAGCGACATCAACCAGAAGCCGATCGGCACTGGTCCGTTCGTGTTCAAGAGCTATCAGAAAGATTCCAACATCCGTTACACCGGCAACAAGCAGTACTGGGACATGAGCCGGGTCAAACTCGACAACCTCATTTTCGCGATCAACACCGACGCATCGGTGCGGGTGCAAAAACTCAAGGCCGACGAGTGCCAGATCACGCTGCACCCGCGCCCGGCCGATGTCGCGGCGTTGAAGAACGACAGCAAACTCAAACTGATCGAGAAGCCTGGCTTCAACCTCGGCTACATCGCCTACAACGTGCGCCACAAGCCATTCGATCAGCTTGAAGTGCGTCAGGCGCTGGACATGGCGGTGAACAAGCAAGGCATCCTCAACGCGGTTTACCAGGGTGCTGGCCAACTGGCCGTCAACGCCATGCCGCCAACGCAGTGGTCTTACGACGAGACGATCAAGGACGCTGCCTACAACCCGGAAAAAGCCAAGGAATTGCTCAAGGCTGCCGGCGTCAAGGAAGGCACCGAGATCACGCTGTGGGCGATGCCGGTGCAGCGTCCATACAACCCGAACGCCAAGCTGATGGCCGAGATGCTGCAAGCCGACTGGGCGAAAATCGGTCTCAAGGTGAAGATCGTCAGCTACGAATGGGGCGAGTACATCAAGCGCACCAAGAATGGCGAGCACGACGTCAGCCTGATTGGCTGGACCGGTGACAACGGGGACCCGGACAACTGGCTTGGCACGCTGTATAGCTGCGACGCCATTGGCGGCAACAACTACTCCATGTGGTGCGACCCGGCTTACGACAAGTTGATCAAGCAAGCCAAGATCGTCACCGACCGCGACCAGCGCACCGTGCTTTACAAACAGGCGCAACAGTACCTCAAGCAGCAAGTACCGATCACACCGGTCGCGCACTCGACGGTCAACCAGCCGTTGAGCGCCAAAATTGAAGGATTCCAAGTGAGTCCTTTCGGCCGCAACGTGTTCTCGGGCGTCAGCCTGGAAAAATAATCATCAATTGAAACGCCGGGGGCGCACTGCGCCCTCAAGCAAGCGTATTGCCGAAATTCGCCGACTTGGCGCTGAGCAAACGTTTGCGATGCCTGAAGAGTTCCACACCAATAAGCCGGATCACCAAGAAGACCGGCAATAAAAAAAAGAAACCAAGGAGCTTTACCCATGAAACTGAGCAGCACCGCGTTATTGGCCCTGGCCATCAGCAGCGTTACCGCTACGGCGTACGCAGAAACTCAAAGCCAGGCGTTCACCCCGGTGACCGTCAAGGAAAAGAGCGCCCAAAGCGAAGCCACCGGTTTCGTCGAAGGTCAATCGATCACCGGCACCACGCGTAACTGGTATGCAAACGAGCAGTTGAAGCGTGGCGGCAAATTTGCCTACAGCAAAAACGGATCGCTGGCAGAGACTGATCGCCGCATCAACTGGGTCCAGGGCACCATCCTCAAGTACAACTCGGGCTTCACCGAGGGTACCGTCGGTTTCAGCACTGAAGTGGCCGCTTACAACGCCGTTGCGCTGGAGCGAGATCGCGAGAACATGGCTGCCGGTAATGGCGGCGCGCCGAAAACCGGCGTTGCTTCGGGCAACAACCGTACACTGACCGAAAAAGGCGGCGATGCCGTCGGCCAGTGGAGCAAACTCGGTCTGGCCAACGTCAAGGCGCGCTTCTCCGGCACCACCCTGACCGCCGGCCGCCAGAGCTACAGCAGCCCGCAAGTCGACACCATCGGCAACCGTGCCCTGCCGTCGAGCTTCCAGGGTGTGAGCCTCAATGTCGCGGAGCTGGAAAACCTGACGTTTGACGCCGCGACCTTCGACCGCGTCTCCCCGCGTACCGAGCAGAGCCTGCGCAAATTCCGCACCGAGTATGCGAACGGTCGCGCCGAAGCTGACCACATCTACACCGGCGGCATCACTTACACGCCATTCGCCAGCCTGACCACCAGCCTGTGGGCCACCCAGGCTGAAGACATCTGGAACCAGTACTACTTCGGCGCCACTCACGTGCTGGGCGACAGCTCGGTGCTGAGCCTGACCACCGGCTTCAACTACTACAAGACTCAGGAAGAAGGCAAAGCGCTGATCGGCGACATCGACAACGATACCTACTCCCTGTCGTTCGGCTTGACCCACCAGGCCCACAGCCTGACCTTCTCGTATCAGGAAGTGAACGGTAACGAATACTTCGATTACCTGAACGAAACCAACGGCATCTACCTGGCCAACTCCCTGCTGTCCGACTTCAACGGTCCGAACGAGAAATCGTTCCAGATCGCCTACGGCCTGAACATGGCTGAATACGGCGTGCCGGGTCTGAAGTTCAATATCTACCAGGCGCGTGGCTGGGGCATCGACGGCACGCACTACACCGGCAACAAAGGCGTGGTTGGCAAAGGTTACGACGGTGTCCAGGAGCAGGATGGCGAGCACCATTATGAATACGGTATCGGTGCTGCATACGCCGTGCAAAGCGGCCCGCTCAAGGCCACCACTGTACGCGCGACCTACACCGCTCACCGCGCCAGCGAGAACCAGTCCGATGGCAACATCAACGAGTTCCGTCTCGTGACCACCATCCCGTTCAACATTCTGTAAGACCTCTGCCGAACGGCTGATTCAGTGATGAATCGGCCGTTCGGCTGTTGTCCTTCAACTGATTGCAGAGGGTTCTTGATGAAAATGCTTCCCCTACGTGCGGCCCTTGCGGCCGCGTTGCTGAGTGTGGCGGTCGGCGTTTCGGCCAAACCGCTGGTGGTTTGCACCGAAGCCAGCCCGGAAGGCTTCGACATGGTCCAGTACACCACTGCAGTCACAGCCGATGCAGTGGCCGAGACCATCTTCAACCGTCTGGCCGACTTCAAGCCCGGCACTACGGACGTGATTCCAGCGCTGGCCGATTCCTGGGACATCAGCGAAGACGGGCTGACGTACACGTTCCATCTGCGCCAAGGCGTCAAGTTCCATACCACCGACTATTTCAAGCCGACCCGCGACATGAACGCCGACGATGTGGTCTGGAGTTTCCAGCGTCAGCTGGACCCGAATCACCCGTGGCACAAACTGTCGAGCGTGGGCTTCCCGTACTTTGAAAGCATGGGCTTCAAGGAACTGCTGAAAAGTGTCGAGAAGGTTGACGACAACACCGTCAAGTTCACCCTGACCCGCCGCGAAGCGCCTTTCCTGGCCGACATTGCCATGGCGTTCTCGTCGATCTACTCCGCCGAATACGCCGACCAGTTGCTCAAGGCCGGCAAGACCGGTGACCTGAACAACAAACCGGTCGGCACCGGGCCGTTCATTTTTCAGCGCTATAACAAAGACGCACAGGTGCGCTTCAAGGCTAACCCGGAATACTTCCGCGGCAAGCCACCGGCCGAAGCGCTGATCCTGGCGATCGCCACCGACAACAATGTGCGCCTGCAGAAACTCAAGGCCAACGAATGCCAGGTGGCGCTTTATCCAAAACCTGATGACATCCCGAGCATCAAGAAAGACAGCAACCTGAAAGTCGATGAAATGAACGCGATGACCGTCGCCTACATTGCCATGAACACCACGCACAAATACTTGAGTGATGTACGCGTGCGCAAAGCCATCGACATCGCTTTCGACAAGGAAGCGGCGGTCAACGCGCTGTTTGGCAAAGGCAACGCAACCGTGGCGGTCAATCCGTACCCGGACACCCTGCTGGGCTATAACCACAGCCTGAAAAACCCGCCGCGTGATCTCGACAAGGCCCGAGCCCTGTTGAAGGAAGCCGGCGTACCGGAAGGCACGGTATTCACCCTGTTTACCCGTAACGGCGGCGGTGCGACCAACCCGAACCCGATGCTCGGCGCGCAAATGATGCAGGCCGATCTCGCCAAGGTTGGCATCAAGATCGAAATAAGCGTGATGGAATGTGGCGAGATGCTTAAACGTGCTAAGAACGGCGAGAACTACATGGTGTCTTCAGTATGTTCGTGCGATAACGG
>JALYPE010000307.1 GCA_030856525.1 Pseudomonadota bacterium
CCCAGGACACGTCGGCCCTGACCAAGGTGCCAGGTGTGGGCAAGAAAACTGCCGAGCGTTTGCTGGTGGAGCTCAAGGATCGCTTCAAAGCGTGGGAAACCGTGCCGGCGATGTTTGCCCTGGTGCCGAACCAGCCGGGCGGGCCGGATGCGCCTGCAGCGGTCGCCACTGCCGAAAACGACGCGGTCAGCGCGCTGATTTCTCTGGGCTACAAGCCACAGGAAGCCAGCAAAGCGATTTCCGCGATCAAGGAAAAAGGCTTGAGCAGTGAAGACCTGATTCGCCGTGCCTTGAAGGGAATGATTTAAGTGATTGAAGCTGACCGTCTGATTACCGCCACGCCGGCCCCTCGTGACCGTGAAGAGGTGCAGGACCGGGCGATTCGCCCTGTCAGCCTGGCTGAATACATTGGTCAGCCGACCGTTCGCGAGCAAATGGAACTGTTCATCCAGGCGGCGCGCGGACGCAACGAGTCCCTGGACCACACGCTGATTTTCGGCCCGCCAGGCCTGGGTAAAACAACGCTGGCCAACATCATCGCGCAGGAAATGGGCGTGTCGATCAAGAGCACTTCCGGCCCGGTGCTTGAGCGTCCCGGTGATCTGGCAGCATTGCTGACCAATCTCGAGCCGCACGATGTGCTGTTTATTGATGAAATTCATCGTTTGTCGCCGATCGTGGAAGAGGTACTGTACCCGGCGATGGAAGATTTCCAGCTCGACATCATGATCGGTGAAGGGCCTGCAGCGCGCTCCATCAAGCTGGATCTGCCGCCGTTCACCCTGGTCGGTGCGACCACCCGTGCCGGCATGCTGACCAACCCGTTGCGCGATCGCTTTGGCATCGTTCAACGGCTGGAGTTTTACAGCACGGCCGACCTGGCAACCATTGTCAGTCGCTCGGCGACCATCCTCGGTTTGCCACTGGACCCGGAAGGCGCCTTTGAAATTGCCCGACGCGCCCGTGGAACTCCGCGCATCGCCAACCGTCTGTTGCGACGGGTGCGCGATTTTGCCGAGGTTAGGGCCAAAGGGCACATTACCAAGCCGATTGCCGACCTTGCCCTGAATCTGCTGGACGTCGACGAGCGCGGTTTCGATCATCAGGATCGACGCCTGCTGCTGACCATGATCGAGAAGTTCGATGGCGGGCCGGTCGGGGTCGATAGCCTGGCGGCGGCAATCAGTGAAGAACGCCACACCATTGAAGACGTATTGGAGCCCTATCTGATCCAGCAGGGCTACATCATGCGCACACCCCGGGGGCGGGTGGTCACGCGGCATGCCTATCTGCATTTCGGCTTAAACATTCCGTCACGATTGGGCGAGATGCCTGTGGTAGACGAATTCCTCGATGCAGTGGACGATTAATTAACTTTTGCGTAATGAATTTTCGGGCATTGTACTGTCCCAGGACCGTACTTTCGCGAGAAAGCCGCAGAACAATGAAAAACAGTTGCCTCGCCGGATTGGCAACCTGAGGAGTAAGCACTAGAGTATGCGCGCGCAAAACGGGCTTGAGCCGTTCGCACATCGTTGTCGCGTTTATTACGAGGACACCGACGCGGGCGGCATCGTGTATTACGTCAATTACCTCAAGTTTATGGAACGGGCTCGCACCGAGCGGCTCCGGGCGTTGGGCTTTGCCCAATCCCAGCTGGCAGGGGAGGACCTGTTATTTGTCGTGCATTCCAGCGAAGCGCGTTACCACGCGCCGGCGCGACTGGACGACGAGCTTCTGGTAAGTGCAGAAGTAATTGAATTGAACCGTGTCAGCCTGCGTTTCAAGCAGCAGGTCAGACGTGCTACAGATGATGCGCTGCTCTGTGAAGGGCAGTTTTTGGTGGCCTGTGTGCGCACTGAAAGTTTAAAACCCCGGGCCATTCCCGAAGCTCTACGTGCGGCCTTTGCCGACGTGAGCGGCGCGGGTACACACTCAAAGCAGGAGATAAAGCGTGGAAGCTAACGTCGTCGACCATTCCTCCATGTGGAGCCTGGTCAGCAATGCCAGTATCGTGGTGCAACTGGTAATGCTGATCCTGGTAGCCGCATCGGTGACCTCATGGATCATGATCTTTCAGCGCAGCAACTTGCTGCGCGCCGGTCGACGTGCCCTGGAGAGCTTTGAAGAGCGCTTCTGGTCGGGTATCGACCTGTCCAAACTGTACCGTCAGGCCGGCAGCAATCCTGATC
The DNA here is from genome assembly GCA_030856525.1 of Pseudomonadota bacterium. Lineage (GTDB taxonomy): Bacteria > Pseudomonadota > Gammaproteobacteria > Pseudomonadales > Pseudomonadaceae > Aquipseudomonas. The sequence goes on from JALYPE010000307.1 coordinate 2,193, forward strand.
CGGACTCGGGCGTAGAGCAAATCTTCCGCGCCGGCTTCAAGGAATTCTCCCGTCTGCGTCAGCAGCCAGGCGTTGATCCGGAAGCGGTCATGGAAGGCGTGGCTCGTGCCATGCGCGTCGCCATTTCCCGAGAAGAAGAAAAGCTCGAGCAGAGCCTGCCGTTCCTCGCCACCGTGGGTTCCGTCAGCCCGTACATCGGTCTGTTCGGCACCGTCTGGGGCATCATGAACTCCTTCCGTGGCTTGGCCACTGCCCAACAAGCGACCCTGGCCACAGTGGCTCCGGGTATCGCCGAGGCACTGATTGCTACGGCAATCGGCCTGTTTGCCGCCATCCCGGCCGTTATCGCTTACAACCGTTTTGCTGCACGCAGCGAAACCTTGCTGGGCCGTTACTACACCTTCGCCGATGAATTCCAGGCGATCCTGCACCGCAAAGTGCACACCAGCGAAGAATAAGCAGGTAATTTCCAATGGCTTTAATCGCTCGAGCTCGCAAAAAGCGCAAGCCGGTTGCCGAGATGAACGTGGTGCCTTACATCGACGTGATGCTGGTACTGCTGGTCATCTTCATGGTGACCGCGCCGATGCTCAATCAGGGCGTGAAAGTTGATCTGCCCAAGGTTTCCAGCGAAGCCTTGCCGCAAGACAACAACACGCAGGTCCTGACCATTTCGATCAAGGCTGACAAGACCTATTACTGGAATCTTGGCAGCGAAGTCGACACCGAAAAGCAGCAGGACAAGGCCATGACCTTGCCGCAGATGACTGACGCGGTGACCAAAATCATTCGCGCCGGCACCGAAGGCGGCAAGCGCACACAGGTCTTCATTCGTGGCGACAAGACTGTCGATTACGGCGCGGTCATGGGTGCCATGGGCGGATTGCAGAAAGCCGGGGTCGGTAATGTTGGCTTGATTACCGAGGCGCCCTGATGCAGCAAATGCGAGAGCCGTCCGCCTCGGAAAGCTACTTCTGGCCTAGTGTCTGGGCGATCTTCCTGCACGTGTTGGTGTTCGGCATGCTGTTCGTCAGTTTCGCCTTTACACCGGAACTGCCGCCGGCCAAGCCGATTGTCCAGGCAACCCTGTATCAACTGAAATCGAAAAGTCAGGCGACCACCCAGACCAATCAAAAGATTGCGGGTGAGGCGAAGAAGTCCGCCGCGCGCCAGACTGAAGTCGAACAGATGGAACAGAAAAAGATCGAGCAGGAAGCGATCAAGGCCGCGGAACAAAAGAAGGAGGATGCGGCTCAAAAAGCCGAAGAATCCAAGAAGGCCGACGAGACCAAGAAAGCGGATGAGGCTAAAAAGGCTGACGAAGCCAAGAAAGCCGATGAAGCCAAGAAGACTGCCGAAGCCAAAAAGGTCGAAGAGAAACAGCTGGCTGATATAGCCAAGAAAAAATCTGAAGAAGAAGCCAAAAAAGCTGCTGAAGAAGAGGCCAAGAAAGCGGCGGCGGAAGAGGCGAAGAAAAAGATCGTCGAAGACGCCAAGAAGAAAGCCGCAGAAGACGCCAAGAAAAAATCCGACGCTGAAGAGGCGAAGAAGAAAGTCGCCGAAGACGCGAAGAAGAAAGCTGCTGCCGATGCTGCGAAGAAAAAATCGCAGGAAGCGGCACGCAAATCCGCCGAAGAGAAAAAGGCTCAGGCCTTGGCAGATCTGCTTTCCGACACGCCTCAGCGTCAACAGGCCCTGGCAGATGAGCAGGGTGACGAAGTCGCCGGTAGTTTCGATGATTTGATTCGTGCCCGTGCAGCGGAAGGCTGGGCTCGTCCTCCTTCGGCGCGCAAAGGCATGACGGTCGTGTTGCAAATCGGCATGTTGCCGGACGGCACGGTGACTTCGGTCAGCGTGGCCAAGTCCAGTGGCGACGGACCGTTTGACGCTTCAGCAGTTGCGGCGGTCAAGAATATTGGACGTTTGACAGAAATGCAGGGAATGAAGCCGAGTGATTTCGCTCCGTATCGTTCATTCAAGATGACATTCACACCTGAGGATCTAGCCTTGTGAGAAACCTTCTTCGAGGAATGCTTGTCGTTATCTGCTGCCTGGCAGGTATGGCGACAGCCGATGAAAAAAACATTCTGGTCACCAGCGGCAGTGACCGCGCTGCGCCGATCGCTATCGTACCGTTTGGCAACCAGGGCGGCAGCGTACTGCCGGACGACATGGCCGAGATTATCGGCAATGACTTGCGCAATTCGGGCTACTACGCGCCGATTCCAAAACAGAACATGATCAGCCAGCCGAGCCAGGCCAGCGAAATCATTTTCCGCGACTTCAAGGCGCTGGGTGCCCAGTACGTCATGGTCGGCAGCATTGCTCCCGCGGGCGGTCGCCTACAGGTTCAATACGCTTTGTTCAACGTCGCTACCGAGCAGCAAGTGCTGACCGGCAGCGTGTCGGGCAGTGTTGACCAGTTGCGTGACATGTCCCACTACATCGCCGACCAGTCGTTCGAAAAACTCACCGGTATCAAAGGTGCGTTCTCGACGCGTCTGCTGTATGTAACGGCTGAGCGTTTCTCCGAGAAGAACACGCGGTACACGCTGCAACGTTCGGACTACGACGGTGCGCGCGCCGTGACTCTGCTGCAATCGCGCGAGCCGATCCTGTCGCCGCGTTTTGCACCGGATGGCAAGCGCATCGCCTACGTGTCGTTTGAACAGAAGCGTCCGCGCATCTTCATGCAGAACATCGACACCGGTCGCCGTGAGCAGATCACCAACTTCGAAGGCCTGAACGGCGCACCAGCCTGGTCGCCGGATGGCAATCGTCTGGCGTTCGTGCTGTCGAAAGACGGTAACCCGGATATTTATGTGATGAACCTGGGTTCGCGCCAGATCACTCGCGTCACTAACGGTCCCGGCATCAATACCGAACCTTTCTGGGGCAAGGATGGTTCGACCATCTATTTCACTTCCGATCGTGGCGGCAAACCGCAAATCTATAAAACCAGCGCAAGTGGTGGTGGTGCGGAGCGCGTGACCTTTATCGGTAACTACAACGCAAATCCAAAGCTTTCGGCCGATGAAAAGACCCTCGTGATGATCCATCGTCAGGATGGCTTCACTAATTTCAAGGTCGCGGCCCAGGATTTGCAGCGCGGAAGTGTAAAAATCCTAACTGATAGCACTCTGGACGAGTCGCCTACTGTTGCGCCCAACGGCACCATGGTAATCTACGCCACCCGCCAGCAGGGCCGGGGAGTCTTGATGCTCGTGTCCATTAATGGACGCGTAAGGCTCCCGCTTCCTACCGCACAAGGCGAAGTCAGAGAACCATCCTGGTCCCCTTACCTGAACTGACGCGGCGCTATACCGTTTTACTTAACACACTGGGGTTCATTAGGAGTTTCAAGATGGAAATGCTGAAGTTTGGTAAATTTGCTGCGCTGGCTCTGGCCATGGCTGTAGCTGTAGGTTGCTCGTCCAAAGGCGGCGACAACGCCGGTGAAGGCGCTGTTGATCCAAACGCTGGTTACGGCGCTAACGCAAACACCGGTGCCGTTGACGGTTCCCTGAGCGAAGAAGCTGCTCTGCGCGCAATCACCACCTTCTACTTCGAATACGACAGCTCGGACCTGAAGCCAGAAGCCATGCGCGCTCTGGACGTTCACGCCAAAGACCTGAAAGCAAACGGCGCTCGCGTTGTTCTGGAAGGCAACACCGACGAACGTGGTACTCGTGAGTACAACATGGCACTGGGCGAGCGTCGTGCGAAAGCCGTTCAGCGCTACCTGGTACTGCAAGGTGTTTCCCCAGCTCAGCTGGAACTGGTTTCCTACGGTGAAGAGCGTCCAGTTGCTACCGGCAACGACGAGCAATCCTGGGCTCAAAACCGTCGCGTCGAACTGCGTAAGTAATTCGTCATGCGAACGTGCCGTCGTGTAGTAACCGTATTGGCTCTCAGCTTCGCACCGCTTGCGGTGTGGGCTGCGGTTCCCGTGGAAGATAGCAACTCTGGCTATAACAATAGTGGGAGTAGTTATCCACCAGCAGGTTATGGCACGAACGGCGCCTATGCAGGGGGAGCGGTTACTGCCGCTCCCTCGGCACAGGGCGAGCTGTTCAACCAGCTGCAACGCATGCAGGATCAATTGGCACAGCAACAAGGTGCGATTGAGGTTCTGCAAAATGAAGTGAACCGCCTGAAGCAAGAAGGCCTGGAGCGATACCAGGATCTTGATCGGCGCATAGGATCCGGCGTA
>JALYPE010000386.1 GCA_030856525.1 Pseudomonadota bacterium
CCCGATGCCAATTACGTGGCGTCATTTTTTTTGCCCGCTCGATCGTCTGGCGGCCTTGTTTTCCGGGGGGTGGCAGTGTGATGGCAATATTTTTTCAAAAACTCCTAAAGCAAGTTGCATTTACGACGATAACTATTACGTAGGTTCTCTAGGCCACACCCGGCGGTTGCCAGGGCCGGAAGCCGCAGTATCCAACCAACGAGGAATTCGTCATGGCTTTAACAGTAAACACTAACGTTACATCGTTGAACGTTCAGAAAAACCTGAACCGTGCTTCCGACGCTCTGTCGACTTCGATGACTCGTCTGTCTTCCGGCCTGAAAATCAACAGCGCTAAAGATGATGCCGCTGGCCTGCAAATCGCTACCCGTATGACCTCGCAGATTCGTGGTCAGACCATGGCAATCAAAAACGCCAACGACGGTATCTCGATCGCCCAGACTGCTGAAGGCGCGATGCAGGAATCGACCAACATTCTGCAGCGTATGCGTGAATTGGCGGTTCAAGCACGAAACGACTCCAACAGCACAGACGACCGTGCTGCTCTGAACAAAGAATTTGCGACCATGTCGGACGAACTGACTCGTATCGCCAATTCGACCAACCTGAACGGCAAGAACCTGATCGACGGCTCCGCTGGCACCATGACCTTCCAGGTCGGTTCCAACACTGGCGCTGACAACCAGATCACTCTGACCCTGGACAGCGGCTTCGACGCAGCCACTCTGAGCGTTGACTCTGGCGCCATCGCCATCACCGGTACTGACAGCGCCACTGCAGAAGCCAGCTCTGCTGCTGCAATCGACGCAATCGACGCGGCACTGAAAACCATCAACACCGCACGTGCCGACCTCGGTGCTGCACAAAACCGTCTGACCAGCACCATCTCCAACCTGCAGAACATCAACGAAAACGCCAGTGCTGCACTGGGTCGCGTACAAGATACCGACTTCGCTTCCGAGACTGCACAGCTGACCAAGCAACAAACTCTGCAACAAGCTTCCACCGCAGTTCTGGCTCAGGCCAACCAACTGCCATCCGCTGTACTGAAACTGCTTCAGTAATAGCTGGTGAGTTTTGGGCGGGGGAGTGCGTTTATCGCACTCTCTCGCTTTTTTGATTTAGCGAGGTGATGGACATGGATATGAGCGTAAAGCTGAACTTGTCTTATCCTGCGGCCAAGCCAGTAGCGCCCGTTGCTGAGGCAACCGCGGAAAAGCCTCGAGCTGATGCTGCGCCAGTGGCATTGGTCAAGGATGAGCCCAAGGATGCAATCAGTGAGCGGGATAAACTGAAGATGGCCGTGCAAGAAATTGAAAAATTCGTTCAGTCGGTCAAGCGTAACCTGGAGTTCTCTATCGACGAGCCTTCAGGCAAAGTCGTTGTCAAAGTTATTGCCAGTGATTCCGGTGAGGTGGTTCGTCAGATCCCCAACGCAGAAGTCCTGAAACTGGCCACTAGCTTGAATGACGCGAGCAGTCTGCTGTTCAGCGCGAGAGTCTGACGGCTGGCATGAAACTTGTTGCTATGTTCTTTTGAGCGTTGTAGTGGTCAAAAGACCGGCGAGACACTGAAGGGAGATCCACATGGCAAGTCCAATTCTACCAGGCCTGGGCCTAGGTTCCGGCCTCGATACCGGTGCAATCGTCAAGGCACTGGTCGATTCCGATAAAGCAGCCAAGCAAGGTCAGATTGATCGGGGCGCAAAAACCAACACGTCATCCATTTCCGGTGTTGGCAGCCTCAAGTCATTGCTCGCCACGTTCCAGGCATCCCTGAGAACACTGGGCAATACTATCGAGCCGCAGTTCACTGGTTTCTCCGCCAGCTCTTCCGATCCCAAAGTCCTGACGACCACCGCTAACAACTCGGCGGTTAATGGCATCTACAAAGTCAATGTCTCGCAGCTCGCGACAGGCTCCAAAGTTGCCACTGCTGCCTTCGATGGTGGTTCCACGGCTTCCGTCAATGGCGGAGCTGCCGGCTCGTTGACCATCTCCCAAGGCGTGCCGGGGGGAACAGCGAAAACCTACGACCTCGATATACCTGCCGGCTCTACGCTCGAGTCCGTGGCCAAAGCGCTCAACGACAAGTTTCAATTCAGCGGCCTGAGCGCCAACATCATTACCGACAACTTTGGCTCGCGACTGGTCGTCAGCTCGGCGAACACTGGCGCGGGAACTGATATCTCGCTCAGCGGTGTGGGTCTCGATGTTGACGGTTCCCAGGTCATCCCTGCGGTGTCTACCAAGACCTCTGCGGGGTCGGTTGGCGCCCTCGCCATGGACGCTCTGTTCACGGTTGATGGTCTCTCGGTCAGCAGTCCGACCAACAAACTGGAGAAGACTGTTTCCGGTCTGTCGATGACGCTGCTCGCCAAGGGTGAATCGCAAGTTCTGGTGACCACCAATACCGATGGTTTGAAGGCCTCGATTCAGAAGTTTGTCGACGCCTATAACGCAGTGGCCAATGCCGTTACGGCGCTGACCAAGCCTTCGCTCGATGACGATGGCAAGCCGACCATCCCCGCAGCACTGACCGGTGACGCGATGCCACGCTCGATACTTGCAGCGATGCGCGGGCCATTATCGGAAACAGGCACCGGCGACAAGCTCACGGTTTTGTCGCAGCTGGGTATTACCACGGATCAGAAAACCGGAGCGTTGAATTTCGACAGCACCAAGTTCAGTGCTGCGATGAATGACAAGAAGCTCGGCGGGGAAGTGCAAACGCTGTTTTCCGGTGAGACTGGTCTTCTGGCTCGCATGAGCAAGGTGTTGACACCTTATACCGAGACCGGCGGAATTCTTGATGCGCGCAACACTGCGCTCACCAAAACCAAGACGAAACTGGCCAACGACCAGTTGGCACTGGATCGTCGAATTGAGAGCTTGACCGCTGTACTGACCAAAAAGTACAACGACATGGACACGCTTGTCGGTAAGCTCAAGGCCACTGCGAACAACATCACCTCGATGTTCGAAGCGATGGCCGCACAGCAGAAGAACAGCTGACAACGTGCAAGCGCCAAAAGCCCGGCAGCGTCGTTTGACGCTCCGGGCTTTTGTTTTTTGGCGACTAAAGTTTTTTGACGCGCCGTCGATATATTGTTTATACGAACCACAGATTTCAGATGAGGTAGAACATGAACCCGATGTTAGCCCTTCGCCAATACCAGAAGATTGGCGCGCAAGCGCAGACTTCCGAAGCCAGCCCCCATCGTCTCGTGCAGATGCTGATGGAAGGTGGCCTTGATCGTATTGCCCAGGCCAAAGGCGCGATGGAGCGCAAAGACATTCCTAACAGGGGTGTGTTGATCGGAAAGGCCATCGGCATCGTCGGTGGTTTGCGTGAAGGTCTTGATCTGGAGAACCAGGCGGAATCGATAGGTGAACTGGATAACCTTTACACCTACATGATGAAGCGTCTGGCCGAAGCCAACATCAAGGCCGATCCAAAAATACTCGACGAAGTCGCCGATCTGCTCCGTACCGTCAAAGACGGCTGGGATGCTATCGCCGCGCCGGGTCCGCAGTTTTAAGGAGATCACCATGAGTCTTGTCTTGCAGCGTATCGAACAAACCCGTGAAGGCCTGGTGGGTGCGTTGGCCGAACGAAACTGGGAAGCCATTGGTGCATTGGACCTGGCTTGCAGATCCTGCATGGAAGATGTCTTGAGTGAAGCTGCTGTGGACGAGGCCGCGTTGCGCGACAACCTCGAAGAGCTGCTGGGTGTGTACAAAAAACTGCTCGAAGCAGCGACGGGCGAGCGTCAGGCGATAGTTGAAGAGATGTCGCAGATCCATCAAGCACAGAGCGCAGCAAAGGTTTACCATCTGTTCGGTTGAAAACCGTCAGTTAATCGAAACTTTTCTGCGCCATAAATTTGACTGTGCGGCTTTTTTTGACTTAACTAGTGGCTGTTTACGATTACCAGACGTCTACAGGCATATGGTGTCTGCAAGCGTCCAGCTTGCCCCTTTTTGGGCATCCGAGTTTGACTAGGGAAGTTGCTATTGCATGTGGCGTGAAACCAAAATTCTGCTGATTGATGACGATAGCGTCCGCCGCCGCGACCTGGCGGTGATTCTAAATTTTCTTGGTGAAGAAAATTTACCCTGCGGAAGCCATGACTGGCAGCAGGCGGTCGGCTCATTGTCATCCAGTCGTGAAGTGATCTGCGTCCTGATCGGGACGGTCAATGCGCCAGGCGCACTTTTGGGCTTGTTAAAGACACTCTCAACCTGGGATGAGTTCCTTCCGGTTCTGTTAATGGGCGATAACTCTTCCGTTGACCTGCCTGAAGACCAGCGGCGCAGAGTGCTTTCCACCCTCGAAATGCCGCCCAGCTACAGCAAACTGCTGGATTCGTTGCACCGTGCCCAGGTCTATCGCGAGATGTACGACCAGGCCCGCGAGCGCGGCCGCCATCGTGAACCCAATCTTTTCCGCAGCCTCGTCGGCACCAGCCGGGCGATTCAGCACGTGCGCCAGATGATGCAGCAGGTCGCCGATACTGACGCCAGCGTGCTGATCCTTGGCGAGTCCGGCACTGGCAAGGAAGTGGTCGCGCGCAACCTGCACTATCACTCCAAGCGCCGGGAAGCGCCGTTCGTGCCCGTCAACTGCGGCGCGATCCCGGCCGAGTTGCTGGAGAGCGAGCTGTTCGGCCATGAGAAGGGCGCCTTTACCGGTGCGATCACCAGCCGCGCTGGACGCTTCGAACTGGCCAACGGCGGCACCCTGTTTCTCGATGAAATCGGTGACATGCCGCTGCCGATGCAGGTCAAACTGCTGCGCGTGTTGCAGGAGCGCACCTTCGAACGCGTGGGCAGCAACAAAACTCAGAGCGTTGATGTGCGCATCATTGCCGCAACCCACAAGAATCTCGAGAGCATGATCGAGATCGGTAGCTTCCGCGAAGATTTGTACTATCGCCTGAACGTGTTCCCGATCGAGATGGCGCCGCTGCGTGAACGTGTCGAAGACATTCCCCTGCTGATGAACGAATTGATCTCGCGCATGGAGCACGAGAAGCGCGGTTCGATCCGCTTCAACTCCGCCGCGATCATGTCGCTGTGCCGCCATGGCTGGCCTGGCAACGTTCGTGAACTCGCCAACCTGGTGGAACGCATGGCGATCATGCATCCGTACGGGGTGATCGGCGTGGTCGAGCTGCCGAAGAAATTCCGCTATGTCGATGACGAAGACGAGCAACTGGTCGACAGCTTGCGCAGCGATCTCGAAGAGCGCGTGGCCATCAACGGTCACACGCCGGATTTCACCGCAAACGCCATGCTGCCGCCGGAAGGTCTCGACCTCAAAGACTACCTGGGTGGTCTCGAGCAAGGGCTGATTCAGCAAGCGCTCGATGATGCCAACGGCATCGTTGCCCGTGCTGCCGAACGCCTGCGGATTCGTCGCACGACGCTGGTGGAAAAGATGCGCAAATATGGCATGAGCCGTCGTGACGGTGATGAACAGGCGGATGATTGACGCCTGTTTTTCAAGTCGCTCATTTATAAGCGGTTTTTTTTAGGCACGGGTATTGCTACATCCCTCGCAACGTTCCGTTTAACTGACGGTCAGCCAAGCGAGAGAGCACAATGCCCCAAGCCGCCCAGATTCTTCCTGTCCCAGACGTATCGGGGCAACCCTCGTCCGTAGAACAGGCGAGCCGGCTTGGCCTCGAGCAGGCATTTTCGCTGTTCAATCAGATGTCCAGCCAGTTGACTGACTCCTACAGCCTGCTCGAAGCGCGGGTCACCGAGCTCAAGGGTGAGCTGGCGGTGGTCAGTGCTCAGCGCATGCAGGAGCTGGCGGAAAAAGAACGCCTGGCCAACCGCCTGCAAAACCTCCTCGATTTGTTGCCCGGCGGTGTCATCGTCATCGATGCCCAAGGCATCGTGCGTGAAGCCAACCCTGCCGCTTGTGAACTGCTCGGTCTGCCCCTTGAAGGCGAGCTGTGGCGCCACGTGATTGCCCGGTGCTTCGCGCCTCGCGAGGACGATGGTCACGAAATCTCTCTGAAAGACGGTCGGCGATTGTCGATCGCCACTCGTTCGCTCGATGCCGAACCTGGTCAGCTGGTGCTGCTCAACGACCTGACCGAAACCCGCCATCTGCAGGCTCAACTGGCTCGCCATGAAAGGCTGTCGTCGCTTGGCAAAATGGTCGCTTCGCTGGCGCATCAGATTCGTACGCCGTTGTCGGCCGCGCTGCTCTATGCCAGTCACCTGACCGAGCAGGCTTTGCCGGTGGAAACACAGCAACGGTTTGCCGGACGACTGAAAGAGCGTCTCCACGAGTTGGAACATCAGGTTCGCGACATGCTGGTGTTCGCGCGCGGCGAGTTACCGCTCACGGATCGCATTACCCCGGCG
>JALYPE010000400.1 GCA_030856525.1 Pseudomonadota bacterium
TCTCGTTGCCTTGCAGCAGTACACAGTCGACATAACACGCCGCGATCAGCCTCGCGGTATGGGCCAACGTCGGCTCGCACTGCGCAAGTGCCTCATCCATCAGCAGCGTCTGCCGAGCGTCGAAGTCCTGATACAGCGCCGCCAAGAGTCCGGACCGTGTTGTGAAGTGGTCGTAGACCACCGGTTTGGTGATGCCGGCTTGCTCGGCCAGCCGACCCAAGGTCAACGCATCGGTGCCTTCTTCGCGGACGAGTTGCCAGGCGACGTCGAGCAGTTGCCGCCCACGGGCCTCTCGTGTCAGGCGTCGTCTTGGCGTGGGCCCAGCCTGCGTTAGGCGTGTCTCAGTGATTGACATCGCTATGTACCATAAGTAATTTAACGTGGCTAACTTACATAAAGTATATAGGCGTCATCCCAGACGCTCAATCAGGAGTTTCTGCATGCACACGCTGATCGTTGTCGCTCACCATGATCCCCGCTCGCTCACCCACAGTCTGGCGGCGCACATTGCGCTGGGGCTTACACAAGCCGATGCCACAGTGGAGGTGGCCGACCTCTCGGCTGAAGGGTTTGACCCAAGGTTCAGCGCGGCAGACCTGGCGGTGCATCATCAGGAGGCTCCAGCGCCGGCCGATTTACTCGCCGAACAGGCACGAATCGACCGCGCCGATGAGCTGGTGCTGGTGTTTCCGGTGTACTGGTGGTCGATGCCGGCGCTGCTCAAGGGCTGGATCGACCGCGTGTTCGCCAATGGCTGGGCGTTCGATTTCAGCGCCGATGCCAAGCTCGAAAAGAAGCTGCGGCATTTGCGCGTTCACCTGTTCGGAGTCGGTGGTGCAGACGCGGGCACCTACACTCGGCACGGCTATGCTGACGCCATGAAAACCCAGATTGATCATGGGATTTTTGGCTACTGCGGTGCGCGGGTGGTGACGTCCGAGCTGCTGCTCGAATCTGAAACCCGGGACCCGGCGATTCATCTGCAGGCCGCACTCACCTTCGGACGTGGCCTCGGCGCAGCGACCCCAATCCCGTAGCAGCTGTCGAGCAGCGCGAGGCTGCGTCCGCTCCACCGTCGTCGACGTAGACATTGAATTGCGTCATTCGGATTGCAGACGCAGCCTCGCGCTGCTCGACAGCTGCTACGGGGGCCAAGCGCACTGGTTTGCGGGCCGCGTTGAAACGGGTGGGCGACACAGAGCGGGCTCAATCGCCCAACGTGAACACCAACGCTTTCAACCCACACTCGAGGTCCGCGTCAGGAAACTCCGGCGGATTCTCCAGGCGCTGCTCAAAACGCAACCCCGGCGCTTCTCGCATCACGCCTTCTATAAGGAAATCGGCACCGAGCGCCGGGTCATTCATGCAAGCGAGTACCGTGCCTTGTGGGCCGAGCAACTCGGGCAAGCGACGCAACACACGTTGGTAGTCCTTGGTCAGCAGGAAACTGCCTTTCTGAAAGGACGGTGGATCGATGATCACCAGATCATACGGCCCCTTGCCGATCACCTTGCCCCACGACTTGAACAGGTCGTGGCCAAGGAAAGTCACCTTGCTCAGGTCATGGCCGTTCAGGCGATGATTATCGCGGCCACGGTTCAGCGCCGGGCTCGACATGTCCAGGTTGACCACATGCTCGGCGCCGCCCTCGATGGCCGCCACCGAAAACCCGCAGGTGTAGGCAAACAGATTCAACACCCGCTTGCCTTGTGCGTTGGCGCGCACCCAGTCGCGACCGTAACGCATGTCGAGGAACAGACCCGTGTTCTGCTTTTTGCCCAGATCGACGCGGTAACACAAGTCGCCCTCGGTGATGGTCATGTCATCGATTACGTGCCCGACCAGCCATTCGGTGGTGCTTTGCAGCAAATAGCGATGTTGCAACGCCAGGGTGTGCGCAACGGATTGTTGCCATTCGGATGAGGCAGCAACGTCCATCAGCAACTGTTTTAGCGCGTCCAGTTGCGCCGCTTCCGGCTCTTTAAACAGTGACACCAGCACCACGCCTTGCAGCCAGTCCACCGTCACTTGCTCTAGCCCCGGCCAGCATCGGCCACGGCCATGGAAAAGCCGGCGCGTTTCAGCCGGTGCGTCGGCCAATGCCTTCAGCAAATGATCGTGGAGGGTGGAGAGGGCGTCAGAGTTCATCGGGCGGCGTCGGCAATTCAAGGGGGCGGCATTTTACCCATAATTGCGCCGGCGTGACCCCGCAAAGCTGTCGCTGCACCTCTCTTGAGGTGTCAAACGTCACTTTTTATCAGTTGCTTGTATCAAAAGTGAATTTCCGCGGAGCGCGCTGCTCATACCTCATAAGCAGCGGATTTGAGCCCGCAATATAATTTGAGTAATCAGAGAGTGGCAGCGTATGTGTCCAGAATCCATGGCGGGCAAGAACCGACCTGAGGGATTGATTCTTGTAGTTGAAGATGACCCGTTGATCCTGGAGTTTCTGGTCGAAATTCTTCTGGACGAAGGCTTCACAGTTGAATCGAGGGTCAGTG
>JALYPE010000448.1 GCA_030856525.1 Pseudomonadota bacterium
GACCTGCAGCTGCTGATGGCGGTGCCGCTGCTGATCATCCTGATTGCCGCATGGCAGGGCCTGGGGTCGTTTCTGGGTAATTACTATCTGGCGAAAGTCTCGCTGGGGTTGGTACACGATCTGCGCGTCGAGCTGTTCAACAAGTTGCTGGTGCTGCCCAACCGTTATTTCGACACCCATAATTCCGGGCACCTGATTTCACGCATCACTTTCAACGTGACCATGGTTACCGGCGCCGCTACTGACGCCATCAAAGTGGTTATCCGCGAAGGGCTGACCGTGGTGTTCCTGTTTGCCTACCTGGTGTGGATGAACTGGAAGCTGACGCTGGTGATGCTGGCAATTCTGCCGGTAATCGCGTTCATGGTCGGCAATACCAGCAAGAAATTTCGTAAGCAAAGCAAGAAAATCCAGGTGGCCATGGGCGACGTGACGCACGTCGCGTCAGAGACTATTCAGGGTTATCGCGTGGTGCGCAGTTTCGGTGGCGAAGGCTACGAACAGCAGCGTTTTGCCAACGCCAGCCACAGCAACACCGACAAACAGCTGCGCATGACCAAAACGGGAGCGATCTATACCCCGATGCTGCAGTTGGTGATTTATACCGCCATGGCGGTGCTGATGTTCCTTGTGCTGTTCCTGCGCGGCGATGCGACCGCCGGTGACCTGGTGGCCTACATCACCGCAGCCGGCCTGTTGCCGAAGCCAATTCGGCAACTGTCGGAAGTCAGTTCGACAATTCAGAAAGGCGTCGCCGGCGCAGAAAGTATTTTCGAGCAGCTGGACGTCGAACCCGAAGTTGATAAGGGTACTGTCGAGAGAGATCGGGTCAGTGGGCATCTGGAAGTCCGCAACTTGAGCTTCACTTACCCTGGAACAGAACGTGAAGTGCTGAAAAACATCAGCTTCACCGCGGCGCCGGGGCAGATGATTGCGCTGGTAGGGCGCTCCGGCAGTGGCAAGTCGACACTGGCCGCGCTGATTCCGCGCTTTTACCATCACGAAATCGGCGAGATTTTGCTCGATGACGTGGAAATTGAAGACTATCGCTTGCGCAATCTGCGGCGCCATGTCGCTCAGGTGACCCAACACGTCACGCTGTTCAATGACACGGTCGCCAATAACATTGCCTATGGAGACTTGGCTGGCGCACCGCGTGAGGACATCGAGAAAGCCGCTGCAGACGCCAATGCGATGGACTTTATCGCTCAGCTGCCACAAGGGCTGGACACGGATGTCGGCGAGAACGGCGTATTGCTGTCCGGCGGCCAGCGCCAGCGTCTGGCGATTGCCCGGGCACTGCTGAAAAACGCGCCGCTGCTGATTCTCGATGAAGCCACATCCGCCCTGGATACAGAGTCGGAGCGCCACATCCAGGCGGCGCTGGACAAGGTCATGAAAGGTCGCACAACGCTGGTGATTGCGCACCGCCTGTCTACCATCGAGAAGGCTGACCTGATCCTGGTCATGGATCACGGTGAAATCGTCGAGCGGGGTACCCATGCTCAACTGCTGGCCGAGGGCGGTTACTATTCGCGCTTGCACGCCATGGGTCTGGACGAACCTGCTCCGCACGGCATCACTTGAATGCCGCTGCGGCATGCTGGACGGGTTTCGGCGTCGCTAAAAACATCCGGTGTACCCTGAGGTACCCGGATGTCATTGTTTGAACGTGAACATTTACACTTCTTGACTCCAGCCCGGTAAAGCCGCTGCGCAAGCTCTGGCCAACCCTGTGCTAATATCGCGGCCCTGTTCATTTTGTATGTGGGTTGCTCCATGAAGTTGTCCATGCCGCGATTCGATCAAGCCCCTGTCTTGGTGGTCGGCGATGTCATGCTCGACCGTTACTGGCATGGTGGTACCTCGCGGATTTCCCCTGAGGCACCTGTTCCGGTGGTCAAGGTCGAGCAAATCGAGGACCGCCCGGGTGGTGCCGCCAACGTTGCGTTGAACATTGCCGCTCTCGGCGCTCCTGCCTCCCTGGTCGGTGTGACCGGCGACGATGAAGCCGCCGACAGTCTGGTCAATAGCCTCAACGGCGCCGGCGTACTGGCTCTGTTTCAGCGCATTGCGCATCAGCCGACCATCGTCAAGCTGCGGGTCATGAGCCGGCACCAGCAACTGCTGCGTATCGACTTCGAAGAACCCTTCGCCACCGACGCGCTGGCGTTAGCCGAGCAAGTCGAGGACCTGCTCGAAGGCATCAAGGTGCTGGTGCTGTCCGATTACGGCAAAGGCGCGCTGAAGAATCACCAGGTACTGATTCAGGCCGCCCGTGCCCGGGGCATTCCGGTACTGGCCGACCCCAAGGGCAAGGATTTCTCGATCTACCGGGGCGCCAGCCTGATTACGCCAAACCTCAGCGAATTCGAAACCATCGTCGGCGGTTGTGCCGACGAGCACGATCTCGTGAGCAAGGGTGCGCAGCTAATGCAAGACCTGGATCTCGGCGCTTTGCTGGTGACCCGCGGCGAGCACGGTATGACCCTGCTGCGCCCGGACCATCCGGCGCTGCATTTGCCAGCACGCGCGCGCGAAGTGTTCGACGTGACAGGTGCCGGTGACACGGTGATTTCCACCCTCGCTGCCGCCATCGCCGCAGGTGAAGAATTGCCGCACGCGGTGGCCCTGGCCAATCTGGCAGCGGGCATCGTTGTCGGCAAGCTCGGTACGGCGGCCATCAGCGCCCCGGAGCTGCGTCGCGCCATCCAGCGTGAAGAAGGTTCCGAGCGCGGCGTGCTGGGCCTCGAACAACTACTGCTGGCGGTCGACGATGCGCGTGCGCACAAAGAGCGCATCGTCTTCACCAACGGTTGTTTCGACATCCTGCACGCCGGCCACGTAACCTACCTCGAGCAAGCACGGGCCCAGGGCGACCGTCTGATTGTCGCGGTCAATGATGATGCGTCGGTCAGCCGTTTGAAAGGGCCAGGCCGTCCGATCAACAGCGTTGACCGCCGCATGGCTGTTCTTGCAGGTCTGGGTGCGGTGGACTGGGTGATCAGCTTCGCTGAAGGCACACCTGAAAACCTGCTGCGCGAGGTCAAGCCGGACGTGCTGGTCAAGGGTGGCGACTACGGGATCGATCAAGTGGTCGGTGCGGACATCGTCAGCGCTTCTGGCGGGGTCGTAAAAGTGCTGGGGTTGGTGGAAAACAGCTCGACCACGGCAATTGTCGAAAAAATCCGCCAGTCGTAGGCGCTGTTTCGGCATTACCTGAATAGTAAAATCAAGATCGTCCGAACGGACGATCTTTTGCTTTCAAGGGCTGACCTTTTTGCGCGGTACCATTTTCTTCAGCAGTTGCTTCGCCTTCCCGCCTAATCGGGCTAACCCGGAATTTTTCCCCGGCGTGCTCAGACCTTGCTGTCGCACCCAATCCTTCCAGCGAATCCGCTCGTCGCGCACCAGCCAACCCTCCTGCCGGGCAAAACTTTCCGCCAGGTACAAGCCGCGAGTACTCGCCGGATAGAGCTGATCTTTTTTCAACGTATACAGCTCGGCCATCGGCTGACCGTCCTGCAGTGGCATCAGATACAGATCGGGGCGCTTGCGATCCAGTCGGGTCACCAGTTGATCACCTTCCAGTCGTTCATCGACATGGAACAGGCTCAGGGATTTGGCTTCCTTCGGCACTTCGAGGCGCAGGTCATAGATCAATTGCAGCGATGCAGTCGGCAAATGCACGTACGCCCACGGACGCTCCAGCAGTTGCAGCTGACCGCAGCGTACCGGCCTCGGCGCGCCGGACAGCGGGGTCAGACGAAATGGCAGCGCCTCGCGATAGTGCAGCGCCGAAGCATAGGGTGCTGGCAGCCAAGTGTCGTTGAAGCGTCCGCCGAGCCAACCTTCCGGGGTTTCCAGCATGCATTCTTCGGCAATTTCCTGAATCGCGGTGTGCAGTGGCAGGTTCAGTTCGTGAGCCGGCACGTACCCGAAAATCAGCTTGAGCACTACATCGCCACGGTCTTGCCGGCGTTGGCGCACCAGAATCCAGTAATCGCGATTCTGCCAATGCAGGGTCAGTCGCACCGACACCCCAAGATTGGCCAGCTCAAGCGTGAACCGTTCAGGGTCGTCGACGGTGACCGGGCGGCGGCGTTGCAGGGTTTGCGCGAAATTAAGCGGCATCCCGACGCTTTGATAACTCAAGCCTTCGGGAGTCGCTTCGACAGATAACGGCAGGGTCTTGAAGTTGCTCGGATTCTTTCTGATGAGCGTGCGCGGCATGTCGGCTCCTGCTTAAGGCCGCGTGGGCGGCATCAGTTTCTACGTAGGACGTTGGCAACGGTCGCGACGTTGTGGGCGAGGTGCAGCGGATTGATGGTGCCGACAATAGCACTGGCAATACCCGAATGTTCAAACAACAGCTCGAAGCTGGCGCGCACCGGATCGACGCCCGGGCTCAGGCAGACATGGCCGCTGGCGAGGGCTTTTTTCACCAGGATGGCTTTGCCGTGTGCAGCAGCATAGTCAATGACCGGCTTCTCGCTCTGTTCGTTCAGATTGTAGGTGACCATCGCGCAATCACCTTGCTCGAGAGCTTTCAGACCACCTTCGACGGTTTTCCCGGAGAAACCAAAACCGCGGATTTTGCCTTCGGCCTTGAGCGCGGCGAGGGTCGCGTAAACTTCGCTGCCTTCAAGAATCGCCAAATCGTTGCCGTCGGAGTGCACCAGTACCAGGTCGATAAAATCCGTTTCCAGACGTTGCAGACTGCGCTCCACCGAGAGCCGGGTGTGCGCGGCGCTGAAATCATGGCTCGATTGACCATCGGAAAATTCTTCGCCGACCTTGCTGACGATAACCCAGTCCTGCCGCTGACCACGCAGCAACGGGCCGAGGCGTTCTTCGCTGCGGCCGTAGGCGGGCGCAGTGTCGATCAGATTGATGCCCAGGTTGCGCGCGAACGCGAGCAGCATGCGTGCTTCGTCGTCATCCGGGATCTTGAAACCGTTGGGGTATTTCACGCCCTGGTCACGGCCGAGTTTGACTGTGCCCAGGCCCAGCGGTGACACCATAAGGCCAGTGCTGCCCAGCGGGCGATGCAGTTGGTGCAGTGTCGGTTGGCTCATGGCAGCAGTTGCTCCCAGGCGGGGACGCCCATCGGCGGTTTTGGCAAGTCGGGCAGGGGCGCGGCCTGGCTCGGCTGGATGCCGTCGCGCTCAAGGCTTGCGATAACGCGATCGGCAAAGTCCGGTGCCAGCGCCAGTTTGGTCGGCCAGCCAACCAGCAGTCGGCCTTCTTCGGCCAGAAAAGCATTGTCCGGGCGGGTCAGGCCGGTTTGCAGCGGTTCGGCGCGGTCCACGCGCAATGTCGCCCACTGCGCCGTGCTCAGGTCGATCCATGGCAATAATTGGCCGAGCTCTTTCTGCGCCGTGGCAATTTGCTCGGCCGGTTCACGATTAACCCCGTCCGATTCAGCGATGTCGCCGCCGAGGTACCAGACCCATTGGCCGTCAGCCGCCGGATGCGTGGTGATGGTGATGCGCGGTTTGGTTCCGCCGCCCAGGCAGTGGGCATACAGCGGTTTGAGGCCGGGACCTTTGGCGATGATCATGTGCAGCGGTCGGCGTTGCATGGCCGGGCGACTGATGCCGAGCGTTTCGAGCAAAGAGGCTGTGCCGGCACCGGCGCTGAGGACGATGCGTTGAGCGCGAATTTCGTGGTCGTCGACTTTCAGCCCGACCAGTTTCCCGCCTTCGAGCAACGGTTCGATGGTCTGCCCGGCGAGCAAACCGTCGCCCGCCAGATCGGCCAGCCGCTGGATCAGGCTCGGCACGTCCACCACCAGTTCCGCCAGTCGATAGACCTTGCCCTTGAAGCGCTTGTCTTGCAGGGCCGGCGGCAGCTGGTCGCCCTTGACCTGATCGACACGGCCACGCACGGCCTTGCTGGCGAAGAAACTGGTGAGGTTGCCGGCGAGGGTGCCGGGGGACCACAGGTAATGGGCTTCGGACAACAGGCGCACGCCGGACAGGTCCAGCTCGCCATCGCCCGCCAAGGCTTCGCGCCAACGCCGAGGCATGTCGGCGATCGCTTCCGAAGCGCCAGTCAGCGCACCGTGCAGCGCATATTTGGCGCCACCGTGGATGATGCCCTGAGACTTCATGCTCTGCCCGCCACCCAGGGTAGCGCTTTCCACCAGCACGGTCGAAAACCCTTGGCGGCGCAGGCGCGCGTTCAGCCAGAGGCCGGCGACACCAGCGCCGACAATCAGAACGTCGGTGGAAATAACAGATGGCATGCAGCGACCTCAGTGTTCAAGACGAGGGCGCAGTATACAGACTCGAAGAAGACGGGATTTGTAGTTGATTGGCCGGCAGACGCAGACCCTGTGGGAGCGGGCTTGCTCGCGAATAGGTCTGTCAGCCACGTTGATGTCGACTGATACACCG
>JALYPE010000475.1 GCA_030856525.1 Pseudomonadota bacterium
GACTGAAGCGCTTCAAGAGCGCGGCTTGACCCTGGTGTCGGACGTGAACTTCACCCGAGCGCCGTATCGACACGACCATCGCTGGATTTGCACGCTAGCGGAATGATTGATCTGCCGACGGTAGGACTGAATGGCCTGCCGTCGGCGCCCTCTTCGCTCGTTTGCAAATGCTCGCACAGGATTAAATGTGCAAGTAATCCACCTTCATATTCCAGGCACCAGTAAATCGCAGGCAACAAAAAAAGGCCCACCTTTCGGTGAGCCTTTCTAGACCGCCCAGCAGAGCGGATTTTGTTTGGTAGGCGCGATTGGACTCGAACCAACGACCCCCACCATGTCAAGGTGGTGCTCTAACCAACTGAGCTACGTGCCTGCTGTGAGGCGGCATTCTACGGAATTCCGAAGGGGTGTCAACACCTTTTTTTGAGCTAACCCTATGAATATGCAAAATATTTAATTTCACCTTCCCGACGAAGACTTTCCGCCAGCTGGCGGTCGATTTTTAACTCGGGTAGGATCGGCAGACTCGTAAAATATATTAAACAGAGGCTGCCGGATGGCGAACATTTCCTACCCAGAGTCCTATTACGCGGCATCGGCCAATGCAGTGCCACCGCGTCCGGCGTTGCAGAGTGATATCGAGACGGATGTCTGTGTGATTGGCGCCGGTTATACCGGGCTTTCTTCTGCCCTGTTTCTGCTGGAAAACAGTTTCAAGGTGACCGTGCTGGAAGCCGCGAAAGTCGGCTTCGGGGCTTCGGGCCGCAACGGCGGTCAAATCGTTAACAGTTACAGCCGCGACATTGATGTCATCGAGCGCACGGTCGGCCCGAGACAGGCTCAACTGTTGGGCGAGATGGCGTTCGAAGGCGGCCGCATCATTCGTGAGCGTGTCGCCAAATATAATATCCAGTGCGACCTGAAAGACGGCGGCGTGTTCGCTGCGATCACTGCCAAACAGATGGGCCATCTGGAATCGCAAAAGCGTTTGTGGGAACGCTTCGGTCATACGCAGCTGGAGCTGATGGATCAACAGCGCATCCGTGAAGTGGTGAGCTGCGATCATTACGTGGGCGGCCTGCTCGACATGAGTGGCGGTCACATCCACCCGTTGAACCTGGCACTGGGCGAAGCGGCTGCCGTGGAGTCGCTGGGTGGCACTATTTATGAGCAGTCACCGGCGGTGCGTATCGAGCGCGGCGCGAACCCGGTGGTGCATACACCGCAGGGCAAGGTCACGGCCAAGTTCATCATCGTTGCCGGCAACGCCTACCTCGGCAATCTGGTGCCGGAACTGGCCGCGAAGTCGATGCCTTGCGGCACTCAGGTGATTACCACCGAGCCGCTGGGCGAGGCTTTGGCAAAGAGTCTGTTGCCGCAGGATTACTGCGTTGAAGACTGCAATTACCTGCTCGACTATTACCGTCTGACGGGCGACAAGCGCCTGGTATTCGGGGGCGGCGTTGTCTACGGCGCGCGGGATCCGGCGAACATCGAAGCGATCATCCGGCCGAAAATGCTCAAGGCGTTTCCGCAGCTCAAGGACGTGAAGATCGACTACGCCTGGACTGGAAATTTCCTGTTGACCCTGTCGCGCCTTCCGCAGGTCGGACGGCTGGGCGACAACATTTATTATTCCCAAGGCTGCAGCGGTCACGGCGTGACGTACACGCACCTGGCCGGCAAGGTGCTGGCGGAAGCGTTGCGTGGGCAGGCTGAGCGTTTTGATGCGTTTGCTGACCTGCCCCATTACCCGTTTCCGGGTGGGCAGCTGTTACGCACGCCATTTGCGGCGCTGGGCGCCTGGTATTACGGGTTGCGGGACAAGCTGGGGTTTTGAGGACTGGATAGAAACAGGGCCGCTTGATACGGCCCTTTTTTATGGCATACGGGGAGCGCGATGTGGGAGCAAAGCTTGCTCACGAAAGCGTTGTATCAATCCACCAGGATGCTGAATGACACGACGCTTTCGCGGGCAAACCTTGCTCCCACAGGTTTGGTGTCGACCCCGGAACGTGTGCGTGGCTTGCAGAGGGATCATTCCAGGCGTTACAGCCGATCCCGGGAGATACCGCTGCGGATCCTGAGGATATCGGCCAGCACCGCCAGCGCGATTTCCGCCGGGGTTTTGCTGCCCAGGTTCAGCCCGATCGGCGCATGTATCCGCGCCAGTTGCGCCTCGTCCAAACCGCCAATCCGCCGCAACCGCTCGAAGCGTTTCTGTGAGGTCTGCATTGAGCCCATCACGCCGATATAAAACGCATCAGTGCGCACCGCCTCCATCATCGCCAGATCATCAATACGCGGATCATGGGTTAGCGCCACCACCGCCGTATCACTGTGACAGCCGCCGTCGGCGATGAACACCGAAGGCAACTGCCGACGAATCTCGACATTTTCCAGCACCACGCCATCGAGCACTTCGTCGCGGGGATCACACAGAATGACCTCGAAACCCAAGCCCACCGCAAATTCCGCACACGCCTGAGCGACGCTGGAATACCCGGCCAGCAGCAGCCGTTGCGCAGCGCCAATGCGCACCCGAATCCGGTCAATCTCACGCTCGATACGCGCGCCCTGCTCGCGATCCGTGAACAGGCTGCGCGCACCGCTGGCCAGATCAATCTCGCGGATCAATCGACGCTGGCCAAGCAACGCCGACTCCAGCTCGCGCAAGTGCGCCTGCACGTCGCAATCAGCGTCCAGTTTTTCCACCAGCACATCGAGTACGCCACCACAGGGCAGCGTCACCCGAGAACGCGGGTCATCGCCTTCGCCATACCGAACAACGCTGACCGCCTCGATAAATGCCCCCTCGGCGACACGCTCGAGAAAATCCTCCTCGACGCAGCCACCGGACAGCGAGCCGATCCATTGCCCGTCAGTGCTCACCGCCAGCAATGAGCCCGGCGCACGCGGCGCCGAGCCATAGGTGGCGAGCACCGTGCACAGCCAGATGCGCTGACCCGCCGTTGACCATTGCAGCGCTCGGCGAATCACTTGCAGATCGAGATGCTGCATGTCAGTGCGCCTTGTGCTCGGCCGGCGGTGCCTCCGCTTGCAGCTTCTGCACGTCGGTGACTGCCAGTTCAGCTGCTTGCCCGCCCCAGCCCTGACGCAGGTAATTCAACAGATCGGTCAGTTGTTCGTCACTCAGCTTGTCGGCAAACCCCGGCATCGGCTGCATGCGTTCGAATCCGACAAATTGCTGCTCGCCGATCCCGTCCTCGATCACCCGCAGCAAATTGCGCGGGTCCTCCAGGCGCAACGTAGTGTTGCCGCGCATCGCCACCGCGATGTGTGGCTTGCCCTCGCCTTCTGCTGCATGGCAACCGGCGCAGACGTTCAGGTAATCCTGACGACCACGTTTGGCGCTGGCACCCAATTGATCCAGTGGCACGTCGGCAACCACTTTTGCTGCAGGCGGCTGATCGCCGAGCAGGAACGTCGCCATCGCGGCGAGATCGGGATCGCTAAGGCGCTGAGTGCTGTTGTGAAACACCGGGAACATCTCGTTGAACATCGTCCCCTGCGCGCTCATGCCGTGCTTGAGGAACGAGCTCAGGTCCTGATGATTCCAGCCGCGAGCCGCCAGGTCATCGGCGAGCAGACTTGGCGCCAGGTAGCCGTTGAGCACGCCACCGGTCATGCGTTTGTCCAGTTGCATCGCACCCGGCAAGCCGCGTGGCGTGTGGCATTCGCCGCAATGACCGAGCACATCAACCATGTACTGACCACGCTTGAACGCTTCACTTTTGCCCTCGGTGGGCGCCAGCTGCATGTCCTTGCCGTAGAGCATGTTCCAGCCGGTCAGGCCGAGCCGCACGTTGAACGGAAAACTCAGACGGGTCACCGGCGCCGGCCGCTCGATCGGTTCGAACGTTTTCAGGTACGCGTGAATCGCATCCGAATCCGCCCGAGGCATCAGGTGATAGGAGGTGTAAGGCATCGCCGGATACAGGTTCGCGCCATCACGACGCTTGCCTTCGGTGAGTGCGGCGAAGAATTCGTCATCGCTGTAAAGGCCGATGCCATGCTTCTTGCTTGGTGTGATGTTGGTGCCGTAGATCGTGCCGAACGGCGAAACGATCGGCAGACCGCCCGCATATGGCGCGCCGCCGGGTGCCGTGTGGCAGGCCACGCAATCGGCGGCACGCGCGAGGTATTCGCCGCGTGCAACCTGATCCTCTGCCTGCACCAACAACGCCGGCGCAGCCAGACCGACCGCCAACGCCAGGCGGGGAAGTAAATGCTTCATGCTTAACCCTCCTTGACCAGGCCGAGATCAGTCAGCACATTGCGCGTCGCGCTGTAGTAGCGGACGTAGCCGGTGCAGCGGCAGATGTGATGACCGAGGCTGTCTTCGATGACTTTTTCCAGCTGGCTTTTGACGATCGGTTGACGCTGCAGCTTCTCCACCAGCACCGTCGCGGCATTCACGAAACCGGGCGCGCAGTAGCTGCACTGAAACGCGAACTCATCGACGAAACGCTGCTGGATCGGGTTCAGCTCGGTGACCTGACCGTGCTCATCGCGCGTCGCATGACCTTCGATGGTGCGCACTTTCTTGCCTTCGAAGTAATGCGCACCAGTGATGCAGGTGCGCACTTCTTCGCTGGTGCCGTCCGGGTTGTCGACGATCACCACGCAGGCATGGCAGATGCCCTGACCGCAGCCAAGACGCGAGCCGGTGAGGTTTTTGTACTCGTGCAAATAGTCGATCATCGGCAGGTCATCAGGGATGTCCACCGGGCCCACGGATTGACCGTTGAGGGTCAGTTGAAGCGAACGGTTAGCCATTGAGGGCCTCCTTGATGCGGGCAGAAGTGAGAGGCAGGTCGCGAACACGTTTACCGATGGCGTGCGCCACGGCGTTACCGATCGCACCGACCACCGGGATCATCACCACTTCGGCGATGCCTTTGGATGGATCGCTCGGCGACAGCGGCGGCAGGATTTCTGCCGTCTGTTTCCACACCGCAACGTGGCGCGCCATCGGCAAGCGATAGCGGTTGAAGTTCCAGTCACCCTCCCCCGGGCCGCCCTCGTAAAGCGGCATGTCTTCCATCAGCGCATGGCCGATGCCCATGGCAATGCCGCCTTCGAGTTGCCCCCTGACCAACTCTTCAACCAGCACCCGCCCGCACTCGACCCACGAATGGTGGTTGAGCACCTCGACTTCGGCCGAACCTTTGTTCACTTTCACTTCCACCAGCGTCGCGACCGGGCTGTAGTAAGTCACTGCCGCGTTGTTCAACTGAGTGTCCGGGTAATGCGGGTTCTGACGGTCGAGCAGATGGAAACCGGCGCTGTTCATCTGCGCTTTTTTCACGCTCGGGGCGCCGTCGCCGTACTTCACTGCCAGACCATCGAGCGGCAAGCGTTCGCGCACGCCGTCGATGCTGAACTCGGACTCGGCCCAGCTCCAGCGGTTGAAACCGTGCACGGTCGCGCCGGTCACCAGGCCTTTTTCGTGGGCGTGTTTGGCCAGCTCTGCAAACGTCAGCGGCTGCATGCCGTTGGCGGTGAGCTTGCCGTCGACCCAATGCGCGTCTTCGCGGCGAACCACGTAGGGGTTGGCCTGGCCGCCGTACGGGCCTTGTCGCCAGATCTGCAACGCCGCCGGCCACAGGCCGTGGTTGAACAGTACGCGGGCCGCTTCACGGGTGGCGTGGCTAAAGTAATAAGCGGAGTTGGTCGCCGATGAAGCAGACGCTATCTTGCCGACCCAACGCGGATTGCGCAGGGAGTTGTCCTGTTCGGCCTGGCTCATGGTGTACGGGTTGCCGCCGGTGATGAGCTGCAACTCGTGCCATTCAGTCTCGCCGGTCTTCACTTCGTGCGCCGGGTTACCGAGGAAGTCGGCGACGACCAGTGCTTGCGAGGTGGACATGCCGGTGCCGATTTCAATGCCGATGTGGCGCAAGTGGATGCGCCCTTCAGCGTTGAATTCGACGCTGGCCATCGGCGCTTCGGATCCAGTGCCGAAGTCTTTCTGACAGATCGCAAAACCCACGCCGTACCAGTTATCCGGGTCTTTCGCCTCGCGCAGCTTTTTAATCGCAGCGCGGTTTTTCCAGACTTCGTGAACCGCCGCCTTGTCGAGAATTTCATGCAGACGCAAGGCACCGGCCGGCACCGCACCCTGGGTGTTTTTCATGCCCGAGCGCAGCGCGTTTTTGCGGCGCAGGTCAATCGCGTCGACACCGAGACGATCAGCAATTTCATCGACCATCATTTCCGTCGACGCCATGCTTTGCAGGGTGCCGTAGCCGCGCATCGATCCCGCTTCAACAGCGCGGGAATGGTAGGCGGTGACCTGCAGATCGTTCTGCGGCATGTAGTAGATCGACTGTGCCGCGGTCGCGCCAACCGCCGCCACCGAAGGGCTGTAGTTGATGCGCCCGCCGCCATCGACACTCATCTCGGCGCGGAAAATCTTGAAGCTGTGATCGGTCTTGTCGACTGCCAATTGATAGCGGATGTCGAACGGGTGACGCTTGATTCCGCTCTGGAATTGTTCGTAGCGATCGTTGGCCAGACGCACCGGTACACCGGCGCCATACAACGCAGCCAGCGCAGCGTAGTAAACGAAAATATTGTGGTCCTTCGAGCCGTAGCCAACCGTGTAACCCGGGTGCAGATTGAGGTTGGCCAGGCCGAAACGCGACGGCGCGATCATCTTCGCCGTGTCAGTGGCGGTTTCCAGCGGGCACTGGGTGGCAACCACGAAATGCAGGGTCTTGGTCGCCGGGTCGTACCAGCCGTTGCCGTTGTCGGGCTCCAATGCAGCGGGCTCGATCGACGGCGTTTTGTAGCGCTCGTCAAACACCAGCCAGTTGTCCGGCGGCGTGTCGATCTGCTGCTTCATCCGGTCGGCGTAGAACAGCCCGCGCTCGGTCAGGTTGCCGTGCAGGTTCGGCTGGGAATCCCACACCGGACGACGGTTGCGCAGCATCGGAAAGAGGATCGAATCCTTGAGGCTGGCGAATTCTTCCTCGTCCGCCGAGGTCGCACCGCCGACGCGCACGTAGCGGAAACTGCCGTAGGGATCGCCTTCGTAGAAAGGCACCTGCGCGCCGTAACGGATGGCCTTGTCGTTGAATTTGAGTTTGGCCTTGGCCTGACGGAAACGCTCGAAATCGTTCCAGATCAGGATCGCCACCGGATGACCGATGAACATCGGCACCTTGCCTTCCGGCAGCAGCGGATCTGGCGCGTGCTCCTCCGGGAAAACGATGCCGTCCTTGTCCAGGTCGGCGGCGGTGACGATGCGGTCCGGCTGCAAGTCGACGCCGAGCCACGTCAAGTCGTAGCCCGCGTAGATGCGATCAGCCTTGGTGATTTTCAGCAGCATGGCGTGACCCTGCTGCTGCGGCCAGCCGGGCATGTCCTTGGCGCGGATGTCGCGGGCAAACACTTTGCTGCCGCAGACTTTCGACAAGGCATCGTTACGTGCGCGCGCTTTGCCGTTATTGCCGAGCCATTGCTCGGACGGCACCGTCACGCTGTTTTCCATCAGGGCCGCCAGCGCCTGACTGCTGAGCGGTGTGAGCG
>JALYPE010000486.1 GCA_030856525.1 Pseudomonadota bacterium
GGTTTGGGGTTGGGCGTCAGGTCAGGGTGGGCAGGGCGCCCAGCTTGCCTTTGTGATAGATCATCGGCGTCACCGGCTGCTCGGGCAGGATCAGGTTCTTCACCGCGCCGACAATGATCGCGTGATCACCGCCGTCGTATTCGCGCCACAGTTCGCACTCGATGATCGCCGTCGCCTTGGCCAGCAACGGGTTGCCTAATGCGCTGAGGTGCCACTCGATCGCCTTTGCCTTGTCTTTGCCTTTACTGGCGAAGGCATAGGCTTCGGCGGTCTGGTCAGCGGACAGCAGGTGAATCGCAAACTGCTTGCTGTCGCGCAAAACCGGGTACGTGTCCGAGGCGTAGTTGGGGCAGAACAGCACCAGCGCCGGGTCAATCGAAAGCGCACTGAAGGCGCTGGCGGTGATGCCGACGATGCCGCCTTGCGGGTCGAGTGTGGTGACTACCGTTACTCCTGATGGAAAGGAGCTCATGACGTCTTTGTAAATGCCGGGTTCGATCATTTCGCAACTCTCCTAACGCATCACAAACGGATCAGGCATGGGCGCCTGGGACAGGTTGATCCACACCGTTTTCAGCTCGGTGTAGGCCAGCACCGAATCGATGCCGCTTTCGCGTCCATAGCCGCTGTTCTTGAAACCGCCGATCGGCGCCATGGCCGAGACTGCGCGGTAGGTGTTAACCCAGATGATCCCCGAGCGCACGTCCCGGGCGAGGCGATGGGCGCGCCCCAGGTCGCGGGTCCAGATCCCTGCCGCGAGGCCAAATTGCGAGTCATTGGCAATCGCCAGCGCTTCGGCTTCATCCTTGAAGCGGATGACCGAGGCGACCGGGCCAAACACTTCTTCCTGCATGATTTTCATCGAATTACGGTCGCACTCGAAGAGCGTGGGTTCGTAGAACCAGCCGTCGCCCAAACCTTGCGGGCGTTTGCCACCCAGGCGCAGGCGCGCTCCCTCGGCGATGGCGTCAGCGACCAGACCTTCGACGACTGCCAATTGCTGGGCAGTGGCCATGGGGCCCATTTCGCTGCTGTCTTCTTGCGGGTTACCAATGCGGATGCGTTTGGCCCGTTCCACCAGACGTTCGACAAACTCATCGTAAATGTCGTCTTGAACCAGCAGGCGCGAGCCCGACACACAACTTTGGCCAGAGGCCGCGTAGATGCCGGCAATCGCGCCGTTGATTGCACTGTCGAGGTCAGCGTCGGCGAAAATGATATTGGGTGACTTGCCACCCAGCTCCAGCGACAGCTTGGCGAAGTTTTCGGCGCTGCTGCGCACGACATGTCGCGCGGTCGCGGCGCCGCCGGTGAAGGCGATTTTGCGTATCAGCGGGTGGCGGGTGAGGGCGGCGCCGGTGCTCGGCCCGTAACCCGTGACGACGTTGACCACGCCCGGTGGAATGCCCGCCTCAAGTGCCAGGCGCGCCAGCTCAAGAATGGTCGCCGAAGCGTGCTCCGAAGGTTTGATCACGATGGTATTGCCAGCCGCCAGGGCCGGGGCCAGTTTGATCGCGGTCAAGTACAGCGGACTGTTCCAGGGAATGATCGCAGCGACCACGCCCATGGCTTCATGCACGGTGTAGGCGAACAGCTCCGGCTTGTCCAACGGCAGCGTGCCGCCTTCGAGCTTGTCGGCAAGGCCTGCGGTGTAGTGAAAAAACTCCGGCAGGTAGCTGACCTGGCCACGGGTTTCGCGGATGAGCTTGCCGTTGTCGCGGCTTTCCAGCTGCGCCAGTTGTTCCTTGTTTTCGGCAATCAGGTCGCCGAGGCGGCGCAGCAGCTTGCCGCGTGCGGTGGCCGTCAATCCGCGCCAGGCAGGGCTGTCGAAAGCCGTTTGCGCAGCCTGAACGGCGCGCTCGACATCGACTTCGTCGGCATCGGGAAGTTGCGCCCACGGTTCAGCCAGCGCCGGGTTGAGGCTGTCGAAAGTCTTGCCGGAGAGGGCGTCAACCCATTCACCGCCAATGCACATCTGGAAGCGTGCGAGCGTCATGCAACGATCCCCTTTATCGGATTGGGTCGGGAGTGCGCAGTGTCGAGGAATTCCAGCAGCAGCTGGTTGACCAGACGCGGCGATTCTACGGGCATCATATGCCGTTGCTCGGCCAGCACGGCAACGGTGGCGCCGGGGATTTGCGCGGCCAGTTGTCTGGCCATTTGCGGTGTCGAGCCGGGGTCCAGCTCGCCCGTGGCGACGAGGGTCGGCGCTTGAATACTGCCCAGATCCTCGGCGCGGTACATGTCTTGAGTGGCGAACAGTTCGTAGGTGGTCAAATAGCCTTGTGGGTCGTTGTCCGCCAGCGTCTGGCGCAGCGCGGCAATCTGGGCCGGGTTGGCGGCCTGATATTCGTGGCTGAACCAGCGCGAGAGCGCCGCCTCTGCATTCGCATCCGGGCCGTGTTCGGCCGCTTGAGCAGTACGGGCAATGACTCCAGCGCGCTGTTCAGGACTGCGGTTGAACACACTGTTGAGCACCACCAGGCCGTGCAGGCGTTGCGGATAGTGCAACGCAAATGCCCGAGCGACCAGGCCGCCCATGGAGAAGCCGATCACCGTCGCTTGCGGCAATTGCAGGTGGTCGAGCAATTCCAGTAACTGGTCGGCATAACCCAGCAACGGCGTGCCGCTTTGCGGACGCGGGCTGGCACCATGGCCAAGCATGTCGTAGGCAATCACACGGTATTTAGTGGCCAGGCCAACGATCTGGCCGCCCCACATTTCTTTGTTCAGGCCCACGCCGTGGATCAAGACCACGGGCTGGCCTTGGCCGGTCGCCAGGTAACTGGTGCCAGCCGGGGTGAGTTCAGCGGTGAGCCGAATCATGGAGCGCTCCTGCATGCCTTTTTGTTGTAGTGCTCAGCGGAATTACTGGGCTTTTTCAGCCGCCAGTTCTTCCAGATCGATGTAGCGGTTACCGATGCGTGGATGCAGGCGACCGCCATCGGCGCAACCCAATACCACGACGATTTCGTCGGCGCGGGGCGCATCTTCGATCTTCATTTCCAGGGTGATGTAGTGCGAACGCAGACCTTCGTCGTCCTTATGCATCATCGGAATCTGAATCGAGCTGCCCGGCCCACCGCGCTTGTTGGTAAAGCTCAGATAGCTCTTGGCCTTGACCGCTTCACGGTAGTGATTGCCGAAACGCAAGGTGTGAATCACGGCGGAGGCGTGTTCGATCTCGCCGTCTGCGCCAACGACGGCAGCTTTGCCATACGCTTCGATTTTTTCAGCGCCGCCAATG
>JALYPE010000490.1 GCA_030856525.1 Pseudomonadota bacterium
TGCTGGAAGTGCTCGTGAGTCACAGCGGCGAAGTGATCACGATCTTCTGGAGCAACGCCCAGGACCACGGCATAGGTGGTCAGAGCTTCGCCATTGCCTTTGGCCATGTCTTCGGACAGCTCGTTCATCATGCCATTCATGGCCAGCCAGGATTTGCCGCCGTAAGTCAGCGACGCATTTGTCGAGCAACCGTTGGTACCCGAAGTCATACCGAACGTTGCGTTGCCGGAAGTGCCGTTAGTGGTGGATGCCAGGAAGTGAGCCGGAGTGCCACGCTGACCTTCGAACAGCATGTTGCCCCAACCGCAATCCGGGCCGCCTGGCGCTTGAGCCATGGCGTTGATGGATACAGCGGTGAAGAGAGTACCGAGAAGAATCCGTTTCATAGCTTTGTTCTCTTTATGTGCATACCAATGGACAAGGGTCTGGCCCGATCTGGCGCCAGTGGGCCGGTTATTGTTCCAGCCGCGCAATTTGGAGTTTAGGCACGTTCCAAGGGTTCCGTGACTTTTTACGAAACATTCGTTGAGAGCACTGTTTAACCCCCGGTCTGCCGTGCGATGCGCGTTTAGCTATGCTTTGACAAAAGGCGCGCCTTGCCAGTGAGGTATGGGCAGCGCCAGAATGCCGCTATCTGCCCCGCCTGATGTAAGGAAGCCCGATGCCTGATCCTGTTGCTGCCAGCTTGCGTCTAGCGCCCGAAGCGCTGACCCGTCCGTTTTCCGCTGAACAGTTCAGCTTCTCTACCACCAATGATCTGGAGCCCTTCCGCGGTGTGCTTGGCCAGGAACGTGCGGTCGAAGCGTTGCAGTTCGGTGTGGCCATGCCACGCCCCGGTTACAACGTATTTGTCATGGGCGAGCCCGGCACTGGCCGCTTTTCGTTCGTCAAACGCTATCTGAAAGCCGAAGGCAAACGCCTGCAGACCCCGGCTGACTGGGTGTATGTCAACAATTTCGATGAGCCCCGCGAGCCTCGCGCCCTGGAATTGCCCTCGGGTACGGCTGGCGCTTTCATCGGCGACATCAACGGCCTGATCGACAACCTGCTGGCGACGTTTCCCGCGGTGTTCGAGCATCCGTCCTACCAGCAGAAAAAAAGTGCCATCGACCGCGCCTTCAATCAGCGTTACGACAAGGCTCTGGACATCATCGAGCGCCTGGCGCTGGAGAAAGACGTCGCGCTGTATCGCGACGCCAGCAACATCGCGTTCACGCCGATGGCCGAAGGCAAAGCCCTGGATGAAGCCGAATTTGCGCAGTTGCCGGAGGCCGATCGTGAGCGCTTCCACGACGATATCTCCGGCCTTGAGGAGCGTCTCAACGAGGAGCTCGCCAGCCTGCCGCAGTGGAAGCGCGAGTCGAGCAATCAACTGCGCCACCTCAACGAAGAAACCATCACCCTGGCGTTGCAGCCGTTATTGTCCCCGCTGTCGGAGAAGTACGCCGAGAACGCCGCAGTGTGCGGTTATTTGCAGGCCATGCAGGTTTATCTGCTGAAGACGGTGGTCGAGCAACTGGTCGACGACAGCAAGCCGGATGCCGTCGCACGCAAAATGCTGGAAGAGCAATACGCGCCGAGCCTGGTGGTTGGTCATTCGGCCAGCGGCGGTGCGCCGGTGGTGTTTGAGCCGCATCCAACGTACGAGAACCTGTTTGGCCGCATCGAATACAGCACCGATCAGGGCGCGCTCTACACGACCTATCGGCAGCTGCGACCGGGTGCCCTGCATCGGGCCAATGGCGGTTTCCTGATCCTCGAAGCAGAAAAAATGCTCAGCGAGCCTTTCGTGTGGGACGCACTCAAGCGCGCCCTGCAATCTCGCAAGCTGAAAATGGAATCGCCGCTGGGTGAGCTGGGTCGTCTGGCCACCGTGACCCTGACCCCGCAGAACCTTCCGCTGCAGGTCAAAGTCGTCATCATCGGCGCCCGCCAGTTGTATTACACGCTGCAGGATCTCGATCCGGACTTCCAGGAGATGTTCCGCGTTCTGGTGGACTTCGATGAAGACATCCCGATGGTCGACGAGAGCCTCGAGCAGTTCGCCCAACTGCTCAAGACCCGCACTTCCGAGGAAGGCATGGCGCCGCTGACCGCCGATGCGGTTGCGCGTCTGGCCACTTACAGCGCACGTCTGGCCGAGCACCAGGGACGTTTGTCGGCGCGCATTGGCGATCTGTTTCAGCTGGTCAGCGAGGCGGATTTCATCCGTCACCTGGCCAGTGATGAAATGACCGATGCCGGGCATATCGAACGAGCCCTCAAGGCCAAGGCCACGCGCACCGGGCGAGTCTCGGCGCGGATTCTCGATGACATGCTGGCCGGGATCATCCTGATCGACACCGATGGCGCGGCCGTGGGCAAGTGCAACGGGCTGACGGTGCTGGAAGTCGGCGACTCGGCGTTCGGTGTGCCGGCGCGGATTTCCGCCACGGTGTACCCGGGCGGCAGCGGCATCGTCGACATCGAGCGCGAGGTCAACCTCGGTCAGCCGATCCACTCCAAGGGCGTGATGATTCTTACCGGGTACCTGGGCAGTCGTTATGCACAGGAATTCCCGTTGGCGATTTCCGCGAGCATTGCTCTGGAGCAGTCTTACGGTTACGTCGATGGCGACAGTGCGTCGCTGGGTGAGGCGTGCACGCTGATTTCCGCGTTGTCGAAAACCCCGCTCAAGCAGTGCTTCGCGATCACCGGGTCGATCAACCAGTTCGGTGAAGTGCAGGCGGTGGGCGGGGTCAACGAGAAAATCGAAGGCTTCTTCCGTCTCTGTGAAGCGCGCGGGCTGACCGGTGAGCAAGGGGCGATCATTCCTCAGGCGAACGTGGCGACCCTGATGCTTGATGAGAAAGTGCTGGCGGCAGTGCGCGCGGGGCAGTTCCACGTGTACGCGGTGCGTCAGGCGGATGAGGCGTTGAGCCTCCTGGTCGGCGAGCCCGCCGGTGCGCCGGACGAGAATGGCGAATTTCCGGAAGGCAGCGTCAATGCGCGGGTTGTGGAGCGCTTGCGAGTGATCGCGGAAATGATCAGCGAAGAAGACCTCAAGGAAGCGGAAAAGGAGATCGCGCTGGAAGCGCTGGTTGAAGCCAAACCGGCCTGAAAATCGGCCATTTGTGGGAGCGAGCCTGCTCGCGAATGGGGGTGTCAGTCGATATGAAGTTCGCCTGACATACTG